>DRTT01000094.1 GCA_011372105.1 Candidatus Aerophobota bacterium | reverse complement strand
GGGGAAAGATCAAATGGAAAAAAAGACCTCTCAAACCCATCAATAGTAAGGGATAACGAAAAGTGTATTCTTTGTAGAAGATGTGTAAGTATGTGCTATGAAGTCCAGGGAGTGGGAGTGATATTTCCTCAGAAAAGAGGTTTTGAAACCTCTATAGCTCCTCCTTTTGACCTTGAACTTGCTGATGTTGCCTGCACTTTTTGTGGTCAGTGTGTTGTTGTGTGTCCTGTGGGTGCTTTATCAGAGAAAGAATATATCGAAGAGGTCTGGCAGGCTTTAGCTGATCCAGATAAATTTGTTGTTGTCCAAACCGCCCCTGCTATAAGAGCTGCAATTGGTGAGGAGTTTGGTTTTGAACCAGGAACCTGTTGCACGGGAAAACTTGCAGCTGCTCTTCGTCGTATGGGTTTTGACAGGGTTTTTGATACCCAATTTGGTGCAGACCTTACAATAGTGGAGGAGGCAAATGAGCTTCTTGAAAGGATAAAAAATGGCGGTGCCCTTCCTATGATGACCTCCTGCTGTCCCGGATGGATAAAGTTTATAGAACACTTTTATCCTGACCTGCTCCAGCATCCTTCCACCTGCAAATCCCCCCACCAGATGCTCGGAGCAATTGCCAAGACCTATTATGCTGAAAAGATAAAAATTCCACCTGAAAAAATGTATGTGGTATCTGTTATGCCCTGCACGGCAAAAAAATTTGAGGCAGAAAGAGAAGAAATGAGGTCAAGTGGATATAAGGATGTAGATGCAGTTATAACTACAAGAGAGCTTGCCAGGATGATAAAACAGGCAGGGATAGATTTTGCGAATTTACCGGATGAGAAATTTGATGAACCTCTTGGAATATCAACAGGTGCTGCTACCATATTTGGAAATACAGGTGGAGTCATGGAGGCAGCTCTTCGCACAGCCTACGAAATTGTAACCGGAAAAGAGCTGAAAGAAGTGGAGTTTAAAAAAGTAAGAGGTTGGGAAGGGATAAGAGAAGCAGAAATTGAGCTTAATGGAAGCAGGATAAAAGTTGCGGTTGCCCATGGCCTTTCCAATGCTGCCAGAATCTTAGAAAAAATAAAAAAAGGAGAATGTGATTATCACTTTGTGGAGATTATGGCTTGCCCGGGGGGCTGTATTGGTGGAGGAGGACAGCCTTATGCTCCAATGGAGGTAAGGAAGAAAAGAATTGAAGCCCTTTATCAAGAAGATAGAGCCATGGGAATAAGAAAGTCCCATGAAAATCCTGCTATTCGGAAACTTTACGAGGAGTTTTTAGGGGAGCCACTTGGCGAAAAATCACATCACCTACTTCACACTCACTACAAAAAAAGAGGTGTAAAAGTCTTTTAAGGTGAGAATTTATGGGTGTTGTAAGCACCATTGAGGAAAAATGTAAAAGGTGTTACACCTGCATTAGAAACTGTCCTGCTAAGGCAATAAAGGTTAAAAATGAGCAGGCAAAGGTAATTGAGGAGCTCTGTATAAGCTGTGGGACATGTTTCAGGGT
>DRTT01000159.1 GCA_011372105.1 Candidatus Aerophobota bacterium | reverse complement strand
CGAAGCAGGGCAGCCTGTATCTCATCAAGTCTTGAATTGTAACCAAACATCTCATACTCATAACTTCTGGAGCTGCCTCCGTGAACTCTCAAAAGCCTTACCTTTTTTGCAATCTCCTCATTGTTTGTCACCACCATACCTCCATCCCCAAATCCACCAAGATTTTTTGTCGGGAAAAAACTAAAACACCCAACATCCCCCATAGAACCTGCCTTTTTCCATAAAGAAGAACCTTCCCTATCAATGTTACACTCAGTTCCAAAAGCCTGTGCTGCATCCTCTATCACAAACAGGTCATACTTGCGTGCCACCTCTAAAATACCCTTCATATCCACACTGTGTCCGAAAAGATGCACGGGTAAAATAGCCCGGGTTCTGGAAGTTATTGCCTCTTCAATTTTCCCAACATCTATATTAAAGGTATCCTCCTCAATGTCCACAAAAACAGGAGTTGCCCCCACCTGAGTTATTGCCTGTGCTGTAGCAATAAAGGTAAAAGGAGTTGTTATAACCTCATCGCCTTTTCCAATTCCGAGAGAAAGCAAAGCAAGACGCAGAGCATCAGTCCCTGAAGCAACTCCAACAGCGTAATCTACCCCACAGTATCTTGCAACCTCCTCTTCCAGTGCCTCCACATTGGGACCGAGAATATACTGTCCACTTTTTAAAACTTCTCCCACAACCTCTTTCACTTCATCTTGAATTTGCCTGTACTGTCTTTTAAGATCAAGCAAGGGAATTTGCATTTTCATCTCCTCTTTTATCTGGCAATTAATTATATGCATTTACCCTTTTAAAGTCAAAATCTCTTATCAAAAATGACGGAGATTTGATGAGGGAAATCACAAAAAAACACAAAAGCAAGAAGATAAAAAACAGAGGCCAGTATTCCCACAAGTGTATATCCCCAGGAAACAGCAAGAATTACGGCAAGCACACTACCTGTAACAGAGGCACATCCATTTACTCCCCACGCCCAGGCAAGAAAGGAAGGATCCTGTCTTTTTATCCTTTCAAGTCCTGCTGGAAAAGGTATCCCCATAAAAAAGGCAAAAGGCGCAAGAAGAGAAAAAGAAAATACAATCTTCATCCATTCCGGATACCCTATCATCTGCAGGAAAAGACCTTTTAATCCAAAAAGATAAAAAATAGTGAAAAATATTATAGCAGAAAAGGAGAAAATAAATCTTTTCATAGAGCGGCCAAAGTGAGATGAGAAAAGACTTCCAATACCGGAAAATATTAAAAATCCTGTTATAACCACAACCACAGCATAAACCGGATGATGAAGAAACAGGATAAACCTTTGAATAAAGGACATTTCAATGAACATGTAACCTGCACCTATAAAAAGAAAGTAAAAAAGAATCCTTACCCTGGAAAAAGTAAAAGTTCTTACAGAAGGTTTTTTAATCCTTAAGAAAAAAAGTGGAAATAAAATTAAAAATACACTTGCAAAAATAACCTGAATAAAGGTTGCAAAAAGAATTATGTATCCCCACTCCACAAAAGGAATCCATCTTTTACCAAAGTTTTT
>DRTT01000081.1 GCA_011372105.1 Candidatus Aerophobota bacterium | reverse complement strand
CTTGATAAAATTCCCTTAACAAGAAAAATAGCCCTTCAAATTGAAAATTATCTTGATAAGGTGTTTACACCCAAGGAGATTAACATAAGTCCTGTTATGGATCCTCTCAGCAGAAAAATAAAAGTTGAGGTAATAATACCCAATCCTGATCTTAAAATTAAGCCAGGAATGTTTGCTCGGGTGAAACTTATTCTTGCACAGGGGGAAAATGAGAAATGAGTCTTCCCGGTCTATCGGTTAAAAGACCTGTTACCTTCTTTATGGTATTTCTGGCTTTCGTGGGAGTTGGGATTGTGGCTTTTTTTGGTTTGAAGATGGACCTTTTTCCTCAGCTTGAGCTTCCCACAGTAGCCATTATTACAACTTACCAGGGAGCCTCCCCCGAGGATATTGAGTCTCTTATTACAAAACCTATAGAAGAGACAGTTGCCACGGTGGAGGGTCTTGATACTTTAACCTCTGAATCAAGAGAGGGTATCTCTATTGTTATGGCAAAATTTGTATGGGGACAGGATATGGATATTGCTGAAAGACATGTGAGGGAAAAAGTGGACCTTATAAGGTCCTATCTTCCTGAAGATGCAGATGAACCTCTTATTTTTAAGTTTGACCCCACCCTGATGCCGATTATGGCAATAGGTGTTTCAGGGGAAAAGAGTCTTGCAGAACTAAGGAAGATAGCAGAAGATGAAGTTGAGCCACGTCTTGAAAGAATCCAGGGAGTTGCTGCTGCTGATACAAGTGGTGGAGAAGAAAGAGAAATTCAGGTGCAGGTTGACCTGGAAAAGCTTACCTCAAGAAAAATTACACTGGGACAGCTCCTTGATATGATAGGGAGAGAAAATACTGTAATCCCTGCAGGAACTGTTGAGGAGGGGAAGACAGAGTATACCATAAAGACTCTGGGTGAGTATGAAAGTGTGGATCAGATTGCAAACACAGTCATAACTTATCAAAATGGGGTGCCCATCTATGTTAGAGATGTTGCAGATGTTGTTGATGGATTTGCCGAAAAACGCAGAATTACTCGTATAAATGGGGAACCGGCTGTGGTTATAACCATTCGCAGAGCATCCGGGGCAAATACAGTGGAGGTTTCAGACCGTATTCTTTCAAAGCTTAAAGATATTGAAAAAGCTGTTGGCGGGATAAAACTTTTTGTTATCTTTGATAGTGCAGACCCCATCAGGGAATCTATGGCCAATCTTTTTAATACCATTATCTTAGCTGTGGCTCTTTGTGCTGTTGTCATTTTCTTTTTCCTTCGCACCTTCAAAATTAGTCTTGTTGTTCTTGTTTCCATACCCGTATCAATTGTTACCACCTTTGCTGTTATGAGTCTTTTTGGTGTAACTATGAATATTGTTTCTATGGGTGGTCTTGCCCTTGGCGTTGGTCTTTTTGTGGATAATTCCATTGTGGTTCTTGAGAGTATATTCCGTCACAGAGAAAGAGGAGAGCCTCCAGCTCAGGGTGCGGTTATTGGAGCAGGAGAAGTTTCAACTGCTATTGTTGCCTCAACCCTCACCACTATCTGTGTTTTCTTCCCCATACTTTTCGTCCCGGGAATAGCAGGCCAGCTTTTCAGAGACATAG
>DRTT01000087.1 GCA_011372105.1 Candidatus Aerophobota bacterium | reverse complement strand
TGCCTGGAACACAGATCTTGTAAGAAAACATATTGCCAACATAGCAAGAGAAAAACCTGACGCCTTAATTATAAACCAGGGTGACTGGACATTTCCCTATGATTCTGTTGATGCAGTTAAGGCTTTTATGCTGGAAACACAGGATATTGCAAGGGTGGTTATATTCTCCTATAAAGAACCTAAGGTTCCAGGACTTGTGGCAGGAATGGCTGCAGGTGGAGGATTAAAGAGAATAGGAATACCCTTTCAACTTTGTTATGGAGCCATCGATAAGGATCCTAAAGTTTTGGAAGAATTAATGGATATATTAAGATTTTACAAAAAGCAAAGCGGGGTATCAGAAAAGGTAAAGGAAGCGATTAAAGCCCTTGGAAAGCAAAAATATCTTGCCCTTGGTGGTATGGCTTTAAAAATGCCCACCACCACCTGTGATGTCGACCAGTGGCAAAAGCTTTTTGGCATAACCTATGATGCTCTTGATCAATCAGAAATGAAAATAAGAGCTCTGAAGATGATCAGATGGAAAGGAAAACCCGGAGAGAGTGATTATGAAATTATTGATAAAAGAGTTAAGGAAGCTATTGATTATCTGTACAATGAAAAACACGGCAATTTTGATTTTTCCAGAGAAAGTTTTAAATCTATAAGCAAATTTGTTTACCAGCTTTGTTTTTACTACGCAGCCCTTGACCTTTGCAGGGAATACCAGGCCACATTTGCCGGAATAAAATGTCAGGATGAGTTAAGTTCAAGGGATTGCACAGTTTGTCTTGCTACCGCTTTCCTCAACAACGATGTGGGCCCTGATGGGAAACCAAAAGAGATTATTCCTGTAGCCTGCGAAAATGATATGGATTCTGCTCTAACCCAACTCTGGATGTATCTTCTCACAGGTAAACCTGCCGGATTTGGTGATTTCAGAGATGTAGAAAATGGTATCCTGGCAATTGTAAACTGCGGACAACATCCTCCTTACTTTTTTGGTAGGTCAGATGAGGATTCAGTGAAAAAACTTGATGCTGTTGAATATATAGGTCAGGAACATTTCTACGCAGCAGGAGGCAGTGCTGTGAGAGGAAGAACACCAGAAGGGGAAATTATAACTGTTGCTCGTCTTGCAAGAGAAAATCTAAGATACTATCTTGTAGCTATGCCTATTGAGACAGTTGAGGTCTCCCCGGAAGAACACAAAAAATATAGTCTTTCCTGGCCCATAATAAAAGGGAAAATACCCATTCCCGATAAAAAATTAATTGAAATATGGCCTTGCAACCACTTGGGATTTGCCTTCGGGGACTTAACTTATCATCTTGCGGAGATGGCTTATAGATTAGATATAGGCTACAGAATTTTTGACAGAAAAGGCAGGGAGTATTTTAAACCAAGCTAAAAAAGATGGGGTCAGGTATTGAAATCAAGCATTTTTTAGAATGCACCAGATAAATGTTATATTTCAAGACCTGACCCCATCAATTCTATTAGAGATGGTGACCGATAAAGAAAGGCTTATCCAATCACCATCTCATCCAATTTAACAACTATCTTAGGTCTCTTATTCTAACAGATTAATACCGTTGAGAACGGGGTTTCCTATCTTTTCGTGG
>DRTT01000181.1 GCA_011372105.1 Candidatus Aerophobota bacterium | reverse complement strand
GGATATCGCCTCAACAACATCTGCAACTGCTAAAATTTTTGCCTCAAGGATAATTTCATCTCCCTTGAGTCCCTGAGGATAGCCTGAGCCATCAACTCTTTCATGATGCTGCAGGATAGAAAGGGCAACTGGCCAGGGAAAATCAATATCTTTTAACATGTTATAGCCATATTGGGAGTGGGTTTTAATCAGAGAAAATTCAATTTGGTTTAATCTACCAGGTTTGCTTAAGATCTCACTGGGAACGTAAATCTTACCAATATCATGAATCATACCTGCCATGTAAACTCCCTCAACCTTATCCTTGGGAAGCTTCATCTCTCTTGCTATAGCACGGGCAAGCTCTGCCACCTTTTTTTGATGACCTGCTGTGTAGGGGTCTCGCGCCTCTACTATTTTTGATACGGTGAAGATAATACCCTCTGTCGTCTTCTCAAGTTCTTCAACAGTTTTCTTAAGCTCTCTCTCAAGCCTCAAAGATCTTATACCAATAGCGATATCTCCTGCTGCTTCCTCTAAAAATCTAACTTCCTCTTTTCCGAAAAAATCTCTTTGAGAGGAATAAATATTAACAGTGCCAATCACCTTATCCTCATTCATAATAGGAAAGGCCGCAGATGACCTGTAGCCTCTTTCCAGAGCTTCTTTTCTCCAGAGAGAATATCGCGGATCATTTTCTATATCATTTACAACAAAAGGCTTTTTCCTCTTTATAGCCATTCCTGTAGGTCCTTTAGCATATTCTGAGCTGTCCCATTTTACCTTAACTTGAGAAAGATACCCTTCTTCAAATCCTGCAAAAGCCACAGGTCTCACCTTGAAACCTTCCTCTACAAGACCTACCCAGCAAAATTTAAAATCTTCTATCTCGTCAACAAGAATTTTACAGATCAATTTGAATAACTCAGATTCTTTCCTAACTTTCAAAAGAACCTGGTTTATTTGTCTTATAGCTTTTTGCATAGAATAAAGTCTTTTTGTCTTTTCTTCCTGCCTTTTTCTTTCGGTAATATCCCGCACTATTACAAGATCAGCTGGTCTTCTCTCAAAAATAATGAGATTTGCATTCACCTCCACAAAAAACTTGCCACCATCCTTACGTTGAAGTGCAAGCTCGTATCTTTCAGAAATGTTTTCACCTTTCATGCGCTTTCTATAACGTCCAGCTATAAAAGGTGCCCCACCGGAAGGCACAAGCTCGGCGAATGGTCTACCAGTTAATTCCTGAACACTACCACCCCACATTCTTGCAAGTTGTCTGTTAAGATACTTCAATATTCCATCCTGAACAATACAAATACCGTCATTTGCCTGTTCAACTAACCTGTGGTATTTTTCCTCACTCTCCCTGAGCTTTTCTTCAAACTTTTTTCTTCTGGTAATGTCCTTTCCTATTCCGGTAAAAAAGAGTTCTCCTTCTTGTCTCCAGCTTGAGAAGGTCCACTCAACAAAAATCTCTGTGCCATCTTTTCTTAAAGCAGAAACTTCAATGGCCTCTTTTGTGGGATGCCCAAGGGAAATAGCTTTTCTAAATCTCTCCTCAAATGCCCTATAAAACCTTTGAGGCATGATAATGGTGACCTTTTTCCCAACCACCTCATCTTC
>DRTT01000066.1 GCA_011372105.1 Candidatus Aerophobota bacterium | reverse complement strand
TAATACAGCAGTTGCTCAGGCATATTATAATAAAAAGGAAGGAGTGACTCGTTTAGCTACTGAGACAGGAGCAGGACAGTGGGGGAGTGCTCTTTCCTTTGCTTGTAAACTTTTTGGGTTAAAATGTACAGTTTATATGGTAAAGGTAAGTTATGAGCAAAAACCTTACCGGAAAACTTTAATGAATGTATGGGGGGGTGAGGTTTTTCCTTCCCCTAGTGAAAGAACAGAGGTAGGAAGGAAGATTTTATCTCAAGACCCTGAAAGTCCTGGAAGTTTAGGTATTGCCATTTCAGAGGCAATAGAAGACGCAGTAACTCATGAGAATACTAAATACTCTCTGGGGAGTGTATTAAATCACGTTTTGTTGCATCAGACTATTGTGGGTTTAGAGGCTCAAAAACAATTTAGTTTAATAGGTGATTATCCAGATATTATCGTTGGTTGTGTGGGAGGAGGAAGCAACTTTTCTGGCCTTTGTTTTCCCTTTGCAAAAGAAAAAATAGAAGGGAAGAAGGATACCGAAATTATTGCTGTAGAGCCAACTTCTTGTCCCACTTTAACGAAGGGACTTTATAGATATGACTTTGGTGATACAGCAGGAATGACTCCCCTTATTTATATGCACACCTTAGGACATAAATTTATTCCAGCTAAGATTCATGCAGGTGGCTTACGTTATCATGGAAATGCCCCATTACTTTGTGCTTTAGTAGAGGAAAGAGTGATTAAGGCTCGTGCATATACTCAAAATCCAGTATTTGAAGCTGCGGTTTTATTTGCTCGACATGAAGGAATTATTCCTGCTCCAGAGACTGCACATTGTGTAAAGGCAGCCATAGATGAGGCTTTAAAATGTAAAGAAACTGGTGAAGAAAAGGCTATTTTAATTGGTTTCAGTGGTCATGGTCATTTTGATTTAGCTGCTTATGAGACATATCTTCATGGTGAGTTGAGAGATTATACATATCCAGAAGAAAAAATACAGGAAGCCTTAAAAGATTTGCCACAGATTCCTTGACTTAAAACAGCTTAACCACTATAATAGTTTTTTCATACGATATGAGAGGGGGTGGATTATGGATGGCAGGTGTGAAGGTGCACCCAAATGAGCCTTTTGAAATCGCTCTTAAACGTTTTAAAAAAGAAGTAGAGCGGGAAGGGATTCTTTCGGAACTGAAAAAACGGCAATTTTATGAAAAGCCTAGCGTGCGTCGGAAAAAGAAAGCCATGGCTGCACGGAAAAGGCTATTAAAACGGATGAAACGCCTTGGTCTTTTACAACAGAGAGGTTAGAAATGTCTCTATATGAAGAGATTAACGAACATCTGAAAGAGGCATTAAAATCCAAGAAAACAGATGCATTGAATGCCCTTAGGGGATTAAAGTCTGTTATTAAAAATAAAGAGGTAGAATTAAGGCGAAAACTAGAAGATAACGAGATTATTCAGTTAATAGCTAAACAGATTAAGCAAAGGAAAGAGTCCATTGCTCAATTCCAAAAAGGGAATAGGCCTGATTTAGTAGAAAAAGAGGAAAAGGAGTTAAAAGTATTGGAACAATTTATGCCTCCTCCACTTTCAGAGGAGGCATTGGATAAAATCTTGCAGGAGATTATTACTGAGACAGGAGCTATAGGGCCTCAAGATATGGGT
>DRTT01000096.1 GCA_011372105.1 Candidatus Aerophobota bacterium | reverse complement strand
TGGGTCTGAACCTGTTCCAGGCATAAGTTTTATTTCTCCAGCCACAGGCACTATAAAACCCGATCCCCTGTATATAAGAACATCTCTTATTCTCAGTTGCCACTCCTTAGGAACCCCTTTTTTCCCAGGGTCATCGGAAAGAGAAAGATGAGTTTTTGCCATACAAATAGGCATCTTTTTTAATTCCTCATCCCTTTCAATCAACTTGATTTTTTCTTCTGCTGCAGAGCTGTAGATTACTCCCTCTGCTCCATAGATCTCTTTTGCTATTTTTTCAATCCTTTTTTTTACAGGTTCATCAAGTTCATAGAGAAATTTAAACTGAGAAGTTTCTTTAGATGCATCTATAACAGCATCTGCAAGCTCTAAAGCACCTTCTCCTCCTTTTAACCAGTGTTCAGAAAAAGCCACCCTCACCCCTAAATCTTCACAAAATTTTTTTACAAAATCAAGTTCCTTTTTAGTATCGGTATAAAACTTGTTAATGCACACCACGGGATTTATTCCGCTTTTTCTAACAATATTTATACAGTGAAGAAGATTTTCACATCCTTTTTTAATCCATTTCAAATTTTCTTCAAAATATTCTTTTGGTATAGAACTTCCTGGTTTGGGAACAGGAGCTCCACCATGGCATTTAAGCGCTCTTATAGTAGCAACTATTACTACTGCATCAGGAACAAGACCAGAAATTCTGCATTTTACATTCCAGAACTTTTCGAAACCTATATCTGCAGCAAATCCGGATTCAGTGACTACATAATCTCCGAGCTTTAAAGCAATGTAGTCGGCAATAATGGATGATTGGCCCAAAGCAATGTTGCCAAAAGGACCTGTATGAACCAGAACAGGTTGCCCCTCTATTGTTTGCACAAGATTGGGATTAAGTGCATCAACAAGTAGAGCTGTCATAGCTCCTGCTACCTCTAAATCTTCTGTAGTTATAGGATTGCCGTATCTGTCAAAAGCAACAACTATTTCCCCAATTCTTTTTCTTAAATCTTTTAAGTTTTTTGCAATTGCCAATATTGCCATTACTTCAGAAGCACCAGAAATATAAAATTTGCTTTCCATAGGATATCCATCCATTTTACCACCGAGCCCTATAACAATGTGTCTCAATGCTTGGGCACAAAAATCTATAACCCATCCCATTTCAACCCTTTTAGGATCTATGTTCAACCTTTTTAACCCTTTTTTAGCCAAAATCTCATCACTATAATTTGCTTCGTGTTGCATTCTTGCTGTAAGGGCAACCATAGCAAGATTGTGGGCATTCATTACTGCATTAATATCTCCTGTGAGCCCTAAGGAAAATTTATCCAGCGGAATAACTTGAGAAAGACCTCCTCCAGCAGCCCCCCCTTTAATATTAAAAATTGGTCCACTTGAAGGCTGTCTCATAGTTCCTATTACCTTTTTCCCTCTTTTCCCAAGCCCTTGAACCAAACCTATTAAGGTTGTGGTCTTCCCCTCTCCTAAGGGTGTTGGAGTAATAGCGGTAATATCTATGTATTTTCCATTAAGTCTATTCTTTAATCTTTCAAAAACTTTTTGGTAATCAATTTTAGCTATATAATGTCCATAGGGCAGGAGTTCTTCTTCTGTTAACCCCAGTTCTTCCCCTAACTGATATACAGTCTTCATGTTTTTCTCGGCTTCATAAGCTATTTCCC
>DRTT01000059.1 GCA_011372105.1 Candidatus Aerophobota bacterium | reverse complement strand
GTTTACATTTTCTATTCCTATCTCAAGTGCTTTTTCTATATCTTCTTTAAATGGTCTGCACCAGCCAGAAAGAATTATTGGTTTTAAAACTCCCATCCTGGCAAGTTGAATATTTGCTTTGAGGTAATTTCTCTCATGGTTTGTAAAGGGAAAACCAAATTCGGATTGATGGATTCCCATCTCATTTAAGTAAAGGTTAATCATTGTTTTCTGCAACTTGGCAAGTCCGAGTTTTGCTGTCTGAACACCGTCTCTATTGGTGACGTCTATTATGTAAATTTTATTTTTTTTCTCCATTTTCTGACCTCTTTTTAACCTCAACTTTCAGAGGAATTTCCACTTCGGGGTGAAGCCTTATGGATATATCTCTTATGCCGATAACTCTTATTGGTTGATCTAAATTTATTTTTCTATGGTCTATGGAAACATTGAAATCTTTTTTTATCTGGGAGGCTATATCATGAGTTGTAACTGACCCAAATAATTTCCCTTCCTCTCCCACTTCTCTTTCAATAACGAGAGTCACATTCTTCAATTTTTCTTCTATTTTTTTTGCTTTAAATTTTTCTCTCTCAGCTTTTTGTTTTTCTATTCTTTTTCTCTCTTCCCACTTTTTAAGTTCGCTTGGTGTTGCCGGAAGGGCAAGCCCTCTGGGGATGAGGAAGTTCCTTGCATACCCATCACTCACCTGAACAATCTCATCTTTCGTTCCTAAATTTTCCACATTTTCTCTAAGGATAACCTTCATTTCTTCCCTCTTTATTTATAGCTCTTATTTGTAAGGTAAAAGAGCAAGCTGTCTTGCAATTTTAATTGCTCTTGTAAGTTGCCTTTGATGTTTGGCGCAGACTCCTGTTCTGCGTCTGTTTTTTATTCTCGCTCGGCTGTCTATGTATTCCTTCAATCTATCAATATCGGTGTAATCTATAACTTCTATTCCTTTACGGCAAAACTCACAAACTTTCCTTTTTTTAAAAAACCTTGTGGTCATTAACTCCTCCTTAACCATCTTTGTTAATTTGAAGGTCTCTCTTCTTCAGCCTCCTTCTTCCTCCTCCAGCTCCGCGCCTTCACCAGTTATAGATATGCTATCTATCTCATTTTCTATTTCCTCTTCTTCCTCAGGAGGAATCTCTTCCTCTACAGGAGGCTTCTTTAATCTCTGGAGAAATTCCACTCTCCAGGCTATAACCTCGGCTACCCTTCTTTTTATCCCGTCTTTATCTTCATAAGAGCGAATCTGGAGTCTTCCGTCAACTGCTACCTGGCTCCCCTTCATTAAATATTCCGAACATCTCTCAGCTTGTTTTCGCCACACCACAACTGGAATAAAATCAACCCCTCTTTCTCTGTCCTGATTTAAAAAGGGACGATTTACTGCTAAAGTAAAGCTTGCAACAGGTGTTCCATCTGGAGTATATCTTAACTCCGGATCACGGGTTAAATTCCCTATTAAAATAACTCTATTCAGAGCCGACATTAGCTTTTCTCCTTTCCTCTCTTTGTGGAGATGTAACAGGTTTTTTCTTCACTTTTGTAATTATTACTCTTATGACATTGTCCTTAGTTTTAATCCAGGTGAAAAGGTCTTTGAGATGGGTGGGGTTTATGGTGAAGTAAGCTTTTATAAAATACCCTTCTTCCTCCCCTTCCACCTCATAGGCAAGTTTTCTTTTCCCTATATCAATGTAT
>DRTT01000120.1 GCA_011372105.1 Candidatus Aerophobota bacterium | reverse complement strand
TTTGATGTTATGGCACACCTTACAGAATGCCTTGTTTCAAGAAGATCAAACCCCATAACTGATTTTTACTGTTTAAAGGGTGTGGAACTTGTGTTTGAATATCTTCCGAGAGCCTACAGAAATGGAGAGGACCTTGAGGCAAGAGAAAATATGGCAATAGCAGATACTCTGGCAGGGTGGGCTCTTGTTACCTCAAGGCCTTGTCTTCCTCATGCTATGAGTCATCCTGTGAGTGCTTTTTATCCTGAGGTTGACCATGGTGAAGCTCTTGCTGCTCTTACCTGTGAATGTATGAGATTTAATATAGAGAGAGGAGATGAGGAAACTGTGAGAAAATACTGCGAGATTGCGAGAATTGGAGGCAAAAATATAAATTCGTTTACGAAAGAGGAGGCTTTAAAGAGTATAGATGTAATTAAGGAACTTCTTGAGAAGATAGATCTTAATGTTAGATTGAGGGATTTTGGTGTGAAAGAAGAAGATTTTGAAGGAATGGTTAGAAGCGCTTTCTCCACAATGAGAGGTCCAATAGAGGCAAACCCTGTGGATGTATCTGACAGAGATATTATAGAGCTTTATAAAAAGAGCATGTAGATTTTCAAAAAAGATACCTGTATATAGGAGGAGGAAAAAATGCACGGCTTTTACAACAGAATCCTTTATGTTGACCTTACAGATAAGAAATTCTGGGAGGAGGATATAGATGATAACCTTTTAAAATCTTTTCTTGGAGGAAGGGGACTTGGAGCTTATCTTCTGTGGAAAAACCTTGAAAAAGGAAAAGACCCTCTTTCTCCTGATAATGTCCTCATCTTTGCAACAGGTCCTGTAACAGGGACAAAAATGATGGGGGCAAGTAGATACGCCGTTTTTACAAAATCTCCTCTAACAGGATTCTTTGCAGATTCTTATTCAGGGGGAGATGTTGCACCCAGGATAAAACAGACAGGTTATGATGCAATAGTTATAAAAGGGGCATCTTCTTCCCCCATATATCTTGAAATATCAGATAAGGGTGTGAAGTTTCACTCTGCGGGGCACCTCTGGGGAAAAGACACCTATGAGACAGAGGATAAGGTTTTAGAGGAGGTTGGTGTTCCTGGAGCACAAGCAGTAACCATAGGTCCTGGAGGGGAGAACCTTGTAGCCTTTGCCTGCATAGAAAACAACTACTGGAGAAGTGCAGGAAGATGTGGAATGGGAGCTGTTATGGGTTC
This sequence comes from Candidatus Aerophobota bacterium, assembly GCA_011372105.1. The sequence continues at coordinate 625 of DRTT01000120.1, read as the reverse complement.
AAAAAAACTAAAAGCCATTGTCTTTCATGGAGAAAAATCCCCTTCTCTTGCAAATGATAAACTTTTAGATGATTATGTAAAATCTCTTGTAAAAAAGGCAAAAAATGACCCAGGAGTTGCAGCTTACAAAAAATACGGAACTCCTCAGATGGTTGCCATACTGAATAAGGCAAAGGCCTGGCCCTCTGAGTACTGGTCAAGAGGAAGTGTTGATCACTGGGAAAAGATAAGTGCAGATTATCTTCTTGAAAATTTTAACGTAACCCCTCATGCCTGCCACAGGTGTTTTATTGCCTGTGGAAAAATATCAGAGGTTTTAAAGGGAAGACACAAAGGTTTAAAAATAGAAGGTCCAGAACATGAGACAATTTATGCTTTTGGAGGTCAGTGTAAGGTATCCTCCCTTGAGGAGATTGCCTACCTTAATGATATATGTGATAGAAAGGGAATTGACACAATTACAGCAGGAAATATCATTGCCTTTTATATGGAGCTTTCAAGGAGGGGAAGGGTTAAAGAGAAAATAGAATATGGTGACCCTGATAAAATAGCACATCTTCTTTACAAGATAGTGGAAAGAGAAGGTATAGGAGATGTTCTCTCCAGAGGAATAAAGTATGCTGCA
>DRTT01000042.1 GCA_011372105.1 Candidatus Aerophobota bacterium | reverse complement strand
ATGTAAGAGGAATCATAAGACAGCATCAGTTTAACAAGGTTGAGCTTGTAAAGTTTGTCCTTCCTGAGACTTCTTATGATGAGCTTGAGAGTCTTCTTCTTGATGCAGAGGAGGTTTTGCAGTTACTTGGACTTCCCTACAGGGTGGTGGTTCTCTGCACAGGGGATCTTGGTTTTGGAGCAGCTAAAACATACGACATAGAGGTGTGGGCACCTGGACAAAATCGCTTTGTAGAAATATCTTCCTGCTCAAACTTTGAAGACTTTCAGGCAAGAAGAGCAAACATAAGATACAGACCAAAAGGTGGAGGAAAGCCAAGATTTGTGCATACTTTAAATGGCTCTGGTCTTGCTGTGGGGAGAACTGTTATGGCAATTTTAGAAAATTACCAGCAAGAAGATGGCTCGGTTGTAATCCCAGAGGTTCTTCGTCCTTATATGGATGGAGTTGAAGTTATCAAAAAGAAAAAATAAGATCAAAACATCCTCTGGCAGGGCAATATCCTTTCAGTAAAGCTTCCTCTAAGCTTTTGAAATAAATCTTTCTTTTAATCTTTTTGGCATTGGGACAGTCTGGGTGATGAAATCTTCTTGATTTTTTGTTTCCTATGTAAGTAACATTTTGAAGTTGTTTATCTAAAAAAGAAAAAATGCCCTTTCTTTTTTTGATTGCCTCTTTCTGTAAGGGTAGGTATTTCTCGTAGTATTTTGCACTTCCCGGATAATAGCAAACAAAGGCAAGACCTTCTCTTACAAGGATTTCTGAAACAGCGGTTCCGTTTTCAAAATAAAGCTCACCAAGAAGTCTTCTGTATCTGTCTCTTTTTCTTAAAGAAAGCTCAAGATAAAAGGTTTTACCCTCTGTAAGGTCTTTATTTAGTTTGTAAGAAGCCAAGGCAAAGGGCTGAGGAATGCCTGAGGGAGTGTGGATTTCAGGAGCATTTATTCCTGCATATCTAAGTTTTTCTCCATTTTCCAAAATAACTGTATCTCCGTCTATGACTCTCTTAACCTTTACTTTAATGAGTGAATTCTGAGAAGATTGGGGTGATTTCTGACAACTGATAAAAAGAAAAAGAAGGAGAAGAAGAAAGAAATGGATTGTTTTTTTAGGTTTCATTCTGGTTTAAATATGATTAAAATTTGGAATAGGCTTTGCGGAGCTGAAAAAGTTTCTTGCGATCAAAAAAGTTTTTCTTTTTTTCTAAAAGAAGCTTTTCTATATACTCTGAGAGTTTAATAAGGGCTTTTATTTCTTCTTGTTTTATGCCCTTTTTGTATTCCTCCCAGTTCTGATTTATCTTTTCAAAAAGGGCTAAAGCAAGATCAAGCTCGTTTTTCTTTACAGCGAGTTCTATTTTTATGAGCTCTTCTCTGAGATTATGCTCTGGCATCTGAAATTTTTCTAATGTCCTCCCATGCTTTTTTGAGGTTTTCAAGTGTTTCTATGCTTTTTACGATGATTTCGGTGTTGTTTTCCATGTTGGCTCTTACAAGCTCATCTATAAGTATATCATAAATCTCATTCAAGTTTTTTGCAATCTCTCCTCCTTTTTCCATATTTAGTGAACCCTGAAGATAAGCAAGAATTTCCGTAGCTTTTCCTATGTTTTCTGCTTTTTTCTTTATATTTTCAGGGTCTTTAAGACCATCTTCTATGGCTTTTTTAGCTATTCTCAGGCAGGAAAGAGCTTTTCCGTAAAGCATGATAACATGATCAAGGGGATGAGCATTTTTTACCTGATTTTCAAGATAGCTTTGAATGTGCATATCAAATACCTCCTAAGATGTTTTTAGAGCTAATCTTGTTTTAAAATTTCGGAAATAGGAGTTACCATACTTTCAAGTTTCGTTCTCAGTTGTTCGTTTTGGTACATTAAAGCCTCTATTTTAGAAAATTCAAGCCTCAGTT
>DRTT01000095.1 GCA_011372105.1 Candidatus Aerophobota bacterium | reverse complement strand
GAAAGTAACCTATCATAACTGGCAAAACTCCCCCAACAAAACCTGCATACCTGTTGGGATTGCCAAAGGTTGAAAATATGTTACCTCTTCCTCCCTGCCTTGCCCAGAATTTAAATTCAATATCGTAAAACTGACACACAGCGTAGGTGGAGGAGATAAGGCATACTGCAACAAGAGCCCAGAAAATACGATTTCTTTGAGTGTAGGTTCTTATAAAATTAACTGTTAAAAAAAGCACAAAAAAATAACTTAAAAAATCGGCAAGATCAAGAAGGCTAAGGTATAAAGAGATAGAGTGAAAAAGGGAAATGAGACAGGCTCCCATAAAAGCTAAAAGAGGATACCACAGGTCTGACTTTACAACATAAAATTTCCCATCTTCCACAGCTTTTATGAGGTATATTCCAAGCAAAATTATAAGGATACTTTCTGCATAAGTTTCCTTTGGCAGAAGAAAGTTATTCTTTGACCAGATGGAAAAAAGAAGAGGAGTGCCAACTGCAACAAGGATAATACCTATCTCCATCACTCTGTTTATGAAAGGGACAGGGGTTAACTTTTTAACTTTTTTAACCTGAGTCTTATCCATCCCCGGTTTGATAGGTACAGTTTTTCTTTCAGGCTTTTCCCGAGTTTTTTTCTTAGGGTTTTTCCCCGATAGATTTTTCTTTTTAGTCATTTCACCTACTCTTTTTAAATCCACTCTTTATTTGTTTTGCCTTAATTCATTTATCAGGATTAATCTAATCTGTTTTTCACATTATGTCAACCAATCTCGGCAGCTAAAAAACAATTTCAACCCACAAAGACCCTCCGTAGCTAAAATAATCCTCACCTGCTTTCACTTCGTCCCTGTAACAGGTGGCATTAACACCAATTTTCGCATTTACATTTTCCGTCATTTTGTAAGATATATCCGTTGCAAGATTCCATTTTTCCTGGCCTACCTGTAAGAGACCTGAGGATGCTCTTTCTTCCTTAAATTCCCGCGAAATAGTGGTTGAAAGATTTATTTTACTCTCAAAATTTATAATCTTACTCAAAAAAGGTATCCTTATTCCCCGAGGAGCATAGAAAGAATAAGAAAACTTTAACTTATGAGTTGAGGAAAACTTGCTGAAAAATGGCTCACCAAAATTTCTTCCCCTCTCAAAAGAGGAGGTGTAAGAGTAAGATAAAGAAAGGTCTTTGTAATGTTTGAACCTGCCCTGCCAGCTCAAAGAAGGCTGGTATAAGGTGGTGGTGGATATATCTTCCTTAAGGGTATTTTTTTGAGAATATTTAAAAATAAGGCGGGAGGAAGAGAAATTTCTCATGAAAAAATCTGATACAAAAGGTGTGCTGTTAAGGTCAAGCTCAATCTGAGTCACCGGCCAGGTTGTTGTCCTTGTGAGAAGAGGAGTTCCGGATTCTACTTTATCCTCATCATCTTTTGCATAGGAAATGGTAGTTTTAATAAAAGATGCAGGATCCCAGCTTTGCTTGAAGTTAAAAGTTCTTTTTTCAAGCCAGAGTTTTTCCTCTCCATCTTCAGGGGAAAGTCTTGAAAAGCCAAACTGGGAGGGAAAATCAAGAAGAATACCTGTATTCTCATAAATTCCCTCTTTTTTAAGATTGAAGCCAAAATACCAGCCAATCTGTGAGAGACTCTCTGGCAGTTTAAAAAAGGTAGCAGGACGAAAAGGCAAAGATAAAGATAGATTAAAATGAGTTGAAATTTTTCTTTTCCGGGGGTCAGATGATGAAAAACTTTCCTCCGCATTTCCTCCTTTAAACTCAACTCGGGGAATTAATCTGAAAATAGAAAGCTGAGAGGTTAAAGAAAGGTTTTTTGAACGTGACTTGGGAAGCTTCTCTCCACCACCTGAGGAGGTTTTTGTCTCAGACTGAGAATAAGATGTCTTTAAAGTCATATTTTT
>DRTT01000156.1 GCA_011372105.1 Candidatus Aerophobota bacterium | reverse complement strand
ATCGCTTTCAAATTATGCCCGCCAGTTTTTGGAACAGATGTCAAAGCCCAAGGTGGATTATATCGAGGGTCTTTCTCCTGCCATATCCATTGAACAGAGAAAAGCCTCAAGCAATCCTCGTTCCACTGTGGCAACTCTCACCGAAATTTACGATTATTTCCGTCTTTTATTTGCTCATATTGGTGAACCCTACTGTTACAGATGTGGTAGAAAGATAACCTCGCAGAGTATAGACCAGATAACAGAGAAGATTATGGAGTTTCCCTCCGGCACAGCCATTCAAATTCTTGCACCCCTTGTAAGGGGAAGAAAAGGGGAGTACAGAGAGCTTTTTCAGGAGATAAGAAGGGAAGGGTTCTTAAGAGTAAGGGTGGATGGAGAAGTAAGGTCACTTGATGAAGACATATTCCTGGATAAGAACAAAAAACACACAATAGAGGTGGTGATTGACAGGCTTAAAGTTAAAGAGGGTGTTGAGTCAAGACTTGCTGATTCTCTTGAACTTGCAAGTGAAAAGGGGAAGGGACTGATCCTTGTTATAACAAAAGAGGAGGGGGAAGAGGAAAAGGAGCATCCTTTTTCTCTTCATTTTGCCTGCCCTCATTGCGGGATAAGTTATGAGGAAATTTCTCCTCGCATGTTTTCTTTTAATTCACCTTATGGGGCATGTCCTGCCTGTAATGGTCTTGGAACACAGCAGACAATAGACCCCGAACTTGTCGTTCCTTACCCGGAAAAATCTCTCAGGGAGGGAGCTATTGCCCCATGGGAAGAAGGGGTGGGATTTTACAGATGGGCAAGAACAGCTTCCCGCTATTATTTCAGGCAACTTGCCGCAGTTGCCAGGCATTACAATTTCTCCCTTGATACACCTTTTAAAGACCTTCCCCCATCCATTCAGCAGGTGATACTTTACGGTTCTGATTCAGAGGAAATTGAATTCACAGAATACAGAGGAGGAAATTCCTACACTTATAAGGCTCCGTTTGAGGGAGTTATTCCCAATCTTGAAAGAAGATACAGGGAAAGTGACTCAGATTATGTCAAGGAAGAAATTCAGAAATATGTCAGAGAAACACCTTGTCCTGTTTGCAAGGGGGCAAGACTTCGCCCTGAAAGTCTTGCAGTTAAGGTAAGGGGGAAAAATATATACGATATTGTGAGGATGAGCATAAAGGAATGCCAGAAGTTCTTTTCCTCTCTCAAATTGAATAAAAGAGAAGAGCTTATTGCAGGTGAGATTTTAAAGGAAATAAGAAAGCGCCTTAAATTCATGGTTGATGTAGGTCTTGATTATTTAACTCTGGATAGAAGAGTGGGGACTCTTTCAGGGGGAGAGGCAGAGCGTATTCGTCTTGCCACTCAGATTGGCTCAGGGTTAATGGGGGTGATTTATATCCTTGATGAGCCAAGTATTGGTTTACATCAAAGGGATATAAAAAGGTTAATAGACACTCTCAAGGAATTGCGAGATCTGGGGAATACTGTGGTTGTGGTAGAACACGACAGAACCACCATAGAGGCTGCAGATCACATAATTGACCTTGGTCCTGGTGCAGGAGAACACGGAGGGAAAGTGGTCGCACAGGGATCAGTTGAAGATATAAAAAATTGTCCTGAGAGTCTCACGGGAAAATACCTCAAAGGGGAACTGAGGATACCTTTACCTTCCTCGCGTCGTAGAGCAAAAGATGGCCATTATCTTACAATAGTGGGAGCAAGGGAGCATAATTTAAAAAATATTGATGTGAAAATTCCTCTTGGAACTTTTACCTGTGTTACCGGAGTCTCAGGTTCGGGGAAAAGCACTCTTGTAGAGGATATTCTCTATAAAGCTCTTGCAAAGCACTTTTACAAAAGTAAAGTTAAACCGGGCAAGCACGATAGAATAGAGGGAATTGAGTACATAGATAAGGTGGT
>DRTT01000083.1 GCA_011372105.1 Candidatus Aerophobota bacterium | reverse complement strand
TTTATATTTTTCGCCATATTAAGAGCATTCATAATCTGGGTAAAAGAGTGACCATTTATCTCTATTACATGCCAGCCGAAAGATATCCATTTCTCGTAAAGTGGCTCAAGAGGCATAACTTCTTCCACCCTGCCTGAGAGCTCCAGCTTGTTGTAATCCACTATACCAACAAGATTATCCAGCTTAAATTTGGAGGCACTCATTGCAGCCTCCCACACCTGCCCCTCCTGAATTTCCCCATCTCCCATAAGAGTATATACTCGAAAGGACTTTTTTCTCATTTTTGCCCCAAGAGCCATTCCAACGGCAATTGAAAGACCCTGACCCAAAGCACCTGTGCTCACCTCAACTCCTGGGCAAAGTCTCATATCAGGATGACACTGCAGTGGGCTATCAGGATGGTGAATTGTAAGCAAAATATCCTCAGGAATAAATCCTGCCTCAGAAAGAACCGCATAAAAAATTGGAGCAGCATGCCCCTTCGAGAGAACAAAACGATCTCTCTCTTCCCATGCAGGATTTTTTGGATCATACCTCATCTCATAAAAGTATAAACAGGTTAAGAGTTCAGCAATTGACATGGAACCACCTGCATGTCCGAAGCCTGATTTCCCTATCATCTTAACAACTTTAACCCTGAGTCTCCTTGCGATTTCTTCAAGCTTTTTTATATCTTCAATCTTTACTCTCATCTTTCACCTCTTAAATACTTTTTAAAATGTCTCTAACAAACTCAATACCCTTTTTTGCCGCTGTATCAGGATCAGGCAAGGGAAACACTTCAAGAGATAAAAAACCTTGATAATTTATCTTTTTTAATGCAGATAAAACCCCTTTAAAGTCTATATGGCCATATCCTGGTGCCCATCTGTTACTGTCCACAAGGTGAACATACCCTATCAATCCCTCTGCATCTAAGATACTATCTATTAAAGAAGACTCCTCAATGTTCATATGAAAGGTATCTATGTGTAAAAGCAGATTATCCTTTCCAACACTTTCAAGAAACTTCTTTCCTTCAGCTATGGTGTTAAGCCAGTTTGTCTCATATCTGTTAATTATCTCCATACAAACTGTAACATTTTTCTCTCTGGCAAAATCACAGCACCTTCTGCAAGCATCAACTGTCCACTCAAATGCCTTTTCTCTATCTTTCTCATTTTCAGGAAGGTTTCCTCTTATAAGACCAAGGATAACAGGAACAGAAAACTCAGAGGCAAAATTTATCTGTTCCATAATCCTTTCAATTGCTTTTTCCCTTATTTTTTCATCTGGGTGAGTAAAAGTTAAACCATCCTTTAAAGCAGCCTGCCCTGTGGCTATTGAGGCAAGAGAAATTTTATTTTCTTTTAATGTCTTTTTTAACTTATCTTTGTCAATCGTATTTGGGTCTCTCAAAGAAATTTCCACCCCATCATATCCAAACTCTGCAAGTTTTCTTATACCCTCTTCAAACCCTCCCTTGTAAATTACAGGGGCAAATTTTGTTTCCTCAAAAGAAATAACTCCTCCTATTTTCATTATTCCTTTTACCTCCAGCCAGAATTTTTTAGAACCTATTTCACAGAGTAATCATTCTACCTTTTTTGTCAAAATAAACTATTCTCCTCTTCTCCACATATCAATTGCCACTACAACTACAATAATAATTCCCATTATAACCTGCTGAAAAAATGTAGACACACCAAGAATGGTAAGTCCGTTCCTTATTACTGTAAGAACCAGAGCACCAATTACTGTCCCCACTATACTTCCTTCACCACCAAGAAGACTTGTTCCTCCAATAGCAACAGCAGCAATTGCATCAAGCTCATAACCTGAAGCAATTATAGGACTCCCGATTCTCAATCTTGAGGAAAGAACAACTCCCACAAGACCAGCTGCAAATCCATTTATACCAAATATTAACGTCAGATATTTATCCACATTTATACCAGAAAATCTTGCTGCAA
>DRTT01000161.1 GCA_011372105.1 Candidatus Aerophobota bacterium | reverse complement strand
TTACGTTATTTTCCTGACTAAGGAAGACAAGAGTTGTAAATTCCAGATTACAATTTTTACATCTAAATCTGTAAAGGGGCATTTTATTTTTCCTTTAGCTTTGGCTTATATTATATCTTGCAGTATAAAAAAATCAATTTTAAAAAGCTAAAGGTTAGAAATTTTCTTTTTTATAAGCTCTCCCAGATAAGTAAAAATTAAAAATGTATCTATCCAGAACCAGCTTGTAAACCAGGTTGCAGTCAAAAGATAGAGGGAAGAAGGAGGAGTTTGTACCTGAAGAGAAGATATACTCTCATTCATTTTCGCCTGCATAAGACCTACATTCATCATTAAGAAAATAAAACAGAGGCAACTTATAATACTTACTTTAATCCACCTTCTTTTTAAGATAAGACCCACTTTCACAAGGGAAGATGCTATAAGCCATCCAATTGATAAGACATTAATAGCAAATTCTACACCCGGGTCAACTGGAATATTTTCTCCAATCTGAAAGGGGGCTGTGGATAGAAGATAAAAAACCACTCCACCCCATCCAAGACTTATCACTCCCAGTACTCTCCAGAACATACATTTAATATATCAAAAATTTGCCCTGTTATCAATACTGCCGATGTATGAGGCTGATTGACACACTGTGCTATTTTGTTAGAATGCAACATAAAAACGGGTTTTTAAAGTGAAAATTACAGGTAAGACAAAAATAGTGGGAATTTTTGGTTTTCCTGTGAGTCATACACTCTCACCTCTTATTCAAAATGTTGCGTTTCAGGAAGCAGGGCTTGACTTTGTCTATGTTCCTTTTCAAGTCAAGTCTTCTGATTTGAGGAAGGCAACAGAGGCAATAAGAGTTTTTGATATTGTGGGTGTGAATGTTACCATTCCTCATAAAGAAGGAATTATAGACTATCTTGATGAAATTTCTGAGGAGGTAAAGCTTATTGGAGCGGTAAACACAGTGGTTAATAAAGGAGGAAAATTGGTCGGGTATAATACAGACTGGATGGGATTTCTTGAATCCCTGCGAGAGGATGGTGTTTCTCTGAAAGAAAAGAAAGCCTTTTTAATAGGAGCAGGAGGTGCTGCTCTTTCCTTAGGTTTTGCATTGGTAAAAGAGGGTGTTAAAACTTTGTTTTTGACAAATAGAACCTATTCCCGGGCTGAAAACCTTGCAAGGAAGCTAAAAGAGATAAAAGGTGATGAAACAGAAATTAAAGTTGTTGAGTTTGAAAAAAAAGAGAAGCTTGCCTCTGAGGGAATAGACATTTTGATAAACGCAACTTCTCTTGGGATGAAAGAAAAGGACCCGCCCCTTATTGATCTTACAGGATTTCCCCCTTCGCTGTATGTTTACGATGTTATTTACAACAGAGAAACGGAACTTTTAAAGGAGGCAAAGAAGCTTGGCATGAGGTGTCAGGGCGGTCTTGGAATGTTAATTTACCAGGGTGCCTCTGCATTCTGGCTCTGGACAGGCAAAAAAGCGCCTATAGAGAAAATGAAGGCTGTTGCAAGAGATTACCTTGGAGTATAAAAAATATGAGCACAATTTTAAGATATCTTACTTCTGGAGAATCTCATGGAAAGGGGATCTTTGTCATCTTAGAAGGGATCCCCTCTGGTCTTAGAATTCAGGAAGAATATATAAACAAGCAGCTAAAGCGACGCCAGGTGGGATATGGTAGAGTAGAGAGGATGTAAATAGAAAAAGATAGAGTAGAGATTTTATCTGGCGTTCGTTTTGGAAAGACACTGGGAAGCCCTATCTCGCTTTTCATTCCAAATCTTGATTTTAAAAACTGGGAAAAGTTGATGATGGCAAAAGAACCTGAAGAAGAACACAGTTTTCCCCTTTTTACAAAACCTCGTCCAGGTCATGCGGATCTTGTGGGGTGTATAAAGTATAATTTTCTTGATTTAAGAAATGTTCTTGAAAGAGCAAGTGCAAGGGAGACAGTGGCAAGAGTTGCAGCGGGTGCTGTTTGCAGGAGGTTGCTTG
>DRTT01000016.1 GCA_011372105.1 Candidatus Aerophobota bacterium | reverse complement strand
TGTGATTACTAAAGATCCTGAAACAGGTGTGCGTAATATAGGAATGTATAGAATGCAGGTTTTCAGTAAAAATGAAACAGGTATGCACTGGCAAATTCATAAAGTTGGTGCAAAGCATTATCAGAAAGCAGAAAAACTTGGTCAAAAACTTCCTGTGGCAGTTGCTATAGGGCCAGATCCTGCGGTAATCTATTCTGCAACTGCTCCTCTTCCTGAAGATTTAGATGAGCTTATTTTAGCAGGTTTTCTAAGAGGTAAACCTGTTGAGCTGACCAGATGTTTAACAGTTCCTCTTGAAGTTCCTGCGGAGTCTCAAATTGTGCTTGAAGGTTATGTAGAACCATATGAAAGAAGGATAGAAGGTCCCTTTGGAGATCACACAGGTTATTATACTCCTCAGGATAAATATCCAGTTTTTAAAGTTACCTGTATCACCATGAGAAAAGATGCTATTTATCCTGCAACAATAGTTGGCAAACCTCCTATGGAAGATTGTTATCTTGGAAAGGTCACAGAAAGACTTTTTTTACCCTTGATAAAAAAATTTTTGCCAGAGGTAGTAGATATAAATCTCCCTTGGGAAGGGGTTTTTCATAATTTGGCCTTTATTTCCATAGATAAACGTTACCCAGGTCATGCTTTTAAAGTGGCTTCAGCTCTCTGGGGTCTTGGGCAAATGATGTTTACTAAAATTATAGTGGTGTTTGATAAAGAGGTTGATGTGCAAAATTTGAGTGAAGCTCTATTTTATATGAGTGGAAATGTAGATCCAGAAAGAGATATAATGATTGTAAAAGGCCCTGTTGATGCTTTAGATCATGCAAGCCCATATCCAGCTTATGGTTCCAAGATGTGTATTGATGCTACAAAAAAGTGGAAAGAAGAGGGTTATCAAAGGGAATGGCCTGAGGAGGCAGTGATGACAGCGGAAGTTAAGAAAAAGATTGATAAGATCTGGAAAAAAATAGGAATTGAAGAGTTTTTGAAGAGGAGGTAGTGTTTTATGAAAATTGCCATAATGAGTGATAGCCACGATTCTATTTCCAATTTAAAAAAAGCCATAGAAATTTGTTTAAAAGAAAAGGTTGAGAAGATTTTTCACTGTGGTGATCTGATATCACCTTTTATGGTACCTTTTTTAGGAAATTTTAATAAAGAAATACATTTGATTCTCGGAAATAACCCTGGAGACATTTATCTTTTAACTCAGAAGATTTTAGATTATCCTAATATAAAGCTTCACGGAGAAAGTGCTTTTCTTGAAGTAGATGGATACAAAATTGCTATGGTACATTATCCAAAAGTAGCTTATGCTTTTGCCAGAACAGAGGAATACGATTTTATTTTTTGTGGACATACCCACAGATATGAGGTTAAGGAAATAGGCAGAACTCTGGTTATAAATCCTGGAGAGATATTGGGGAAGGAAGGAAAACCAAGTTTTGTGATTCTTGACTTAAAAACAAAGGAACATAAAAAAATAATTTTTTAAGGAGAGAAAAGGACTATGCGCTGGAGCAAATTTTTTATCCCCACACTAAGAGAAGACCCCTCTGAGGCTGAGGTAATAAGCCATAAGCTCTTGTTAAGAGCAGGTATGATAAGAAAACTTGCTTCAGGTATTTACAATTTCTTGCCATTAGGCTTTAGAGCTTTAAAAAAGATAGAAAATATTGTTAGACAGGAAATGGATAGTGCTGGAGCTCTGGAAATTCTTATGCCGCTGGTTCAACCTGCTGAGCTCTGGCAGGAAACAGGACGGTGGAATGATTACGGAAAGGAGCTTTTGAGATTTAAAGATAGAAAGGACCACGATTTTTGTCTTGGTCCCACTCATGAAGAGGTTGTTACCGATATAGTAAGAAGAGATGTAAAATCTTATAAAGATCTCCCTCTTATCCTTTATCAGATTGCGGTAAAGTTCAGAGATGAAATCCGTCCAAGGTTTGGAATCATGAGAGCAAGGGAATTCATAATGAAAGATGCCTATTCTTTTGATGCAGACTGGGATGGACTTGATAAGAG
>DRTT01000105.1 GCA_011372105.1 Candidatus Aerophobota bacterium | reverse complement strand
CACAGATATGGGAGGGTTTAAAGAGGTAATATTTGCAGTTGAAGGAAAGGATGCCTTTTCCACCTTAAGATACGAGAGCGGAGTTCATCGTGTCCAGAGAATTCCTGTGACAGAGTCAAGTGGAAGAATCCACACATCCACAGTTACAGTAGCTGTTTTACCTGAGGCAGAAGAAATTGAAATTGAATTAAAACCAGAGGACCTCAAAATAGAGACCTTTCACGCAGGAGGGCCTGGGGGTCAGCATGTGAATGTCACAGATTCTGCAGTAAGAGTAACCCACATTCCCACAGGAATAGTTGTTCAATGCCAGGATGAAAGATCCCAGCATAAAAACAAGGCAAAAGCTCTGCGTGTTTTAAGAACAAAGCTTCTGCAATTAAAAGAAGAGGAACAGAGAAAAAAAATATCTCAGGAAAGAAAAACACAAATTGGCAGAGGTGAAAGGTCAGAAAAAATACGCACTTACAATTTTCCTCAGGGAAGAGTAACTGACCACAGAGTGGGGTTAACTTTGTATAACTTAGAGGAAATTTTAGAGGGAAAGCTTGAACCACTTATTATTCCTGTTATAAAACAACTAAGGGAGAAAGAAGTTGTAAGTGATAAAACTACAACATAAAACTTTGATAAAAGTAAACCCTGATGATACCCCATGCTGGCTGCAGGGGCTTGTTCCTGAAGCCAAAGCGTATGGGATATTTTTATTATGGAAGAAGCTAAAAACACCTCTTTTTTATCTTATCCCAAAACAAACCACTGCTGAGAACATTTACGAAAGCTTTAAAGTCTTTCTTAAGGAAGGTGTTTTTTTGCTTCCATATAAAGAAAACAATGCGGCTTTGTATGAGCTTTTACATAAAATAAGGGAAAACAAGGTAAAAATTTTAATAGGTTCGCTCAAAAACGCAATTCAGCCTACTCTGGACTTAAAAGAAATCGAGCTTTGTAAAACTTACCTTAAAAGGGGTGCACAGGTAAAAAGGGAAGAGCTTATCAGGTGGCTGGTTGAGAATGGTTATTTCCTTTCTCCGCTGGTAGAGGAAAAAGGAGAGTACACAGTGAGGGGGTGCATAGTTGACTTTTACTGCCCTTCTTCTTGCAATCCTGTAAGAATTGAGTTTTTTGGTGATAAAATAGACTCCATAAGAGAATTTAATCCATCAACTCAACTTAGCCTAAGACAACTTGAAGAATTCACTCTTTACCCTGCAGGTAAGGCAAAAACTCTATCAAAATCCAATTTGAGACCTTTTTTTGAGGTCCTTTCTGATAAATTTCTCTTTATCTTAGATGAACCACTGGAGATTGAAGAGGAGATAAAAAAATTAAATAAAGAAGACAGGAGGATACTTGATTTTTTGTCAGAGAAAGCAAAGTTTTACACATCTTGCTTCCCCCAAAAAAGAGAATGGACAAAGGTTAAAAAGGAGCTTTCTTTTACCTCATACCCTTTATCCTTTTATGCAGGTAATCTGGACCTTCTCTTAAAAGATATTAAAAACTGGCAAAAGGAAGAATATACTGTAACATTCATAGTGCCCACCTTAGAACAGGCAAAAAGATTCAAAGAGCTTCTACAGGAAAGAGAAATTGAATCTCTCATTGAAAACTCCTTTACTCCTGAAAAAAAAGACGTTCTGGCAATAACTTTAGGAGATATTCAAAGGGGATTTGTCTTTGAGGAAACAAAACAGGTAATAATAAGTGATGGAGACATCTTTAAAAAATACAAGAAAAGAAGAAAGAAAGCCCCCTTTGAGCAAAAAATCAAAAGCTGGACAGAGCTTAAAGAAGGAGATTACGTTGTCCATGTGGATTATGGAATAGGTAGATTTAAAGGTCTTGTAACTTTAAAAGTGAGAGGAAAGTGGGGAGATTATTTCAGGGTAGACTATAAGGGATCTGATCGTCTTTATGTGCCTTTTAACCAGCTTGACAGGCTCCATAAGTATGTAGGAAACTCAGATACTCCTCCACCAATTTACAGTCTTGAAGGCTCTGCCTGGGAGACAACAAAGGAAAGAGT
>DRTT01000011.1 GCA_011372105.1 Candidatus Aerophobota bacterium | reverse complement strand
TCCTGTTTTGAGCACCATAAGGCATTTCAGAGAGGAGTATGAACAGCATATAAAATATAAAAAGTGTCCTGCCTCTGTGTGTCAGGCACTATTCCGCTCACCCTGTCAAAATGCCTGTCCAGCGGAGGTTGATGTTCCAGGCTACATTTACCTTATTTCACAGAAAAAATACGATAAGGCAGTTGCTCTTATAAGAGAAAGAAACCCCTTTGTCGCTGTTAGCGGTAGAGTGTGTAACCATCCCTGTGAAACAAAGTGTCGCAGACAGGATACAGATGAATCCCTCGCAATAAGGGACCTGAAGAGATTTGCTGCTGATTATCTGCTCATAAATAATGGCGGCTATCCACTCCCCACAATAAAACCAAAAAATGGGAAAAAAGTAGCTGTGGTGGGGTCAGGTCCTGCAGGTCTTACCTGCGCTTACCATCTTGCAAGAATGGGATATGAGGTTACAGTATTTGAAGCACTTCCTGTCGCTGGTGGAATGCTTGCAGTGGGAATCCCGAGTTATAGATTACCAAAGGATATATTGAAAAAAGAGATAGCAGAAATCGAAAAAATTGGGGTTAAGATAAAAACCGGGATAAAGGTAGGTCAGGATGTGACCTTTGATACTCTCTTTAAAGAAGGATATAAGGCTATTTTTGTTGCAACAGGTGCTCACAAGGATCTGGAACTCGGGATCGAAGGAGAGGATATGGAAAATGTTATGGGAGCTGTTAACTTTTTACGTCAGGCTAATCTTGGAAAGATAAATAAGGTAAAGGGCAGAGTGGCTGTTGTTGGAGGAGGAAATGCCGCAATTGATGCTGCAAGGACAGCTTTAAGATTGGGAGCAGATGAGGTTAGCATCGTTTATCGCAGAAGAAGGGAGGATATGCCAGCTCATCCTGAGGAGATAATTCAGGCTGGAAAAGAAGGTATCAGAATCCATTTTCTCACCAATCCTGTCAGGTTGATTGGTGAAAATAGTAAGGTAAAGAAAATGATTTGTGTGCGGATGGAACTTGGTGAATTTGATTCCTCTGGACGCAGAAGACCTTTACCTGTTGAAGGTTCTGAATTTGAGATGAGAGTGGATTATGTGATTAGAGCCATAGGACAAAATCCTGACCTTTCTTTTATTACAGATAATCTGAATCTCCAGGTGGGTAGAAATGGGACATTATCTGTCAACAGGGATAACCTTTTTACGGGAATAAATGGTATATTTGCTGGAGGAGACCTTGTTTCAGGACCATCAACAGTAATTGAGGCAATAAGGGATGGAATAAAAGCAGCCATTTCCATAGACAGATATCTTGGTGGGAAGGGAATAATTGAGGAAAAGATAAGAGAGGAAGAGGGAATTGATAAAGTGAAGCCTCCGCAGGAAAATATCGAAGTTCAACCAAGAGTTAAAAAACTTAACAGAAGGAGTGCAATAGATATCAGGACTTTTTGTGAGGTTGAAACAGGATATACCGAAGAGGAGGCGAGGAAGGAGGCATGTCGCTGTCTGCGCTGTGACCTTCAGCTTGAATAATTTTTGAAAAAGGAGAGATAAATGAGCAAAGTAAATTTAACCATAGATGGAGTAAAGGTGTGTGTTGAGGAAGGGGCAACAATTCTTGAGGCAGCAAAAAAAGCAGGGATTAAAATTCCCACGCTGTGCCACCTGCCTGAGATACAGAGTATTGGAGCATGCAGGATGTGTCTTGTGGAGGTGAAGGGTTCTCCAAAACTTCTACCTGCCTGCGTTACTCCTGTTTCAGAGGGAATGGAGGTGAAAACAACCACACCTTCTCTTCGGGAGGCACGAAGATTTGTTCTGGAGCTCATTTTGTCCACTCATCCTGCAGACTGCTTCACCTGTGTTAGAAATGGCAACTGTGAACTTCAAAATCTGGCAGCTGAACTTGGATTAAGACAGATAACTTATTCCGGGGAAAGATCAAATGGAAAAAAAGACCTCTCAAACCCATCAATAGTAAGGGATAACGAAAAGTGTATTCTTTGTAGAAGATGTGTAAGTATGTGCTATGAAGTCCAGGGAGTGGGAGTGATA
>DRTT01000012.1 GCA_011372105.1 Candidatus Aerophobota bacterium | reverse complement strand
TTTCAACTATAAAGAGATTGTCTCCGGTGCACTCTGCAACATACCCATCCTGATTCAACATAATAGCCTCAGGTGCTCCCTTTGCTGTTGCCTCCAACTTGGCAAGAATATTATTAAGATAATTAAGAGATTTTATCCGCGGATCAAGAGCAGAAGGATTATTTCTTCTAACCGAAGAGGTTATAACCTCAAGTCCTTCCTCGTATAGTTTTTCAGGGTATATTCTTATTTTATCAGCTATTATTATAACCTCAGGTGAGGAGCATTTTGCCGGGTCAAGCCCAAGGTCACCTTTTCCCCTTGAAACAACAAGTCTGATATAGGCATCAAGTAGCTTATTTTTTCTCAATACCTCAAGAATCTTTTCTTTAAGTTCCTCCTTAGAAAGGGGAATCTTTAAAGAAATTGCCTTGGCTGATCTAAACAGGCGCTCTATATGCTCATCTAATTTAAAAACCCTCCCCTTGTAAGCCCTTATTCCTTCAAAAACTCCGTCTCCATAAAGAAAGCCGTGGTCAAACACAGATATTTTTGCTTCTTCTTTGGGAACATATTTCCCGCTAAGATAAACCCATTGACTCATTAATATTCCTCCTGGGTTATGGTTTGTCTTCTCTGGGTTTAAGTTGAGGAAATAAAATAACCTCTCTTATTGAGGAAGAATTGGTAAGCAGCATAATTAACCTGTCAATTCCTATCCCCAGCCCTCCTGTTGGAGGCATTCCATATTCAAGAGACTCCAGAAAGTCTCTATCCATAAGTTCTTTATTTGCAAACCTTTCAAATCTTTCTTTTTGTTCAATAGGATCATTAAGCTCTGAATAGGCATTGGCAAGCTCCCACCCTCCCACAAAAAGTTCAAATCTTTCCACAAGAGAAGGGTTTTCTTTTTTTCTTTTAGCAAGAGGAGCTGTCTCGTAAGGATAGTCGTATATTATAGTTGGTTGAATAAGATAAGGGACCACTTTTTTATCCAGAAGATGCTCAAGTATCTGGGATTTTGATAACTCCTCCACGTTGATTTCACATTCCTTTGCGACCTCTCTTAGTTCCTTTTCGTCTTCAATGTTAACTTTTATATTCCCAATCTTTTCCAGAGCATCTTTAAAGGTGAGTTTATTCCAGGGAGGAGAAAGGTCTATTTCTTTACCATTATAATTAATTTTCAAGCTTCCTTTTACCTTTTTTGTTACCTCACAGATAATTTTCTGTGCAAGATTCATTATATCAATGTAGTCAGCATAAGCCTGGTAAACCTCAAGCATTGTGAACTCTGGATTGTGAAATCTATCAATACCTTCGTTCCTGAAATTCTTGCTCAGTTCATAAACCCTCTCCACACCTCCTACCACAAGTTTCTTCAAGTAAAGCTCTGGGGCAATTCTGAGATAAAAATTTCTTCCCAGAGCATTGTGGTAGGTTAAAAACGGACGAGCAGTAGCACCACCAGGAACAGGCTGCATTATGGGAGTTTCCACCTCAACAAATCCTCTACTATCCAGAAAATCCCTTATAGTCCTCGTAACTTTTGCTCTTGTTAATAAAATCTCCCTTGTCCTGGGATTTACAATAAGGTCAAGCCATCTTTTACGATATCTTAGCTCTACATCCTGAAGTCCATGCCACTTTTCCGGTAGAGGATGAAAGGATTTTGCAAGAAGAGTAAATTCTTCAAGTTCAACTGTTAGCTCTCCGGTGCGTGTTTTAAAAACTTCTCCCCTGGCTCCAATAATATCCCCTATGTCAAATTTTTTAAAAAGGCGATATTCCTCGTCTCCAACCTCTTTTTTTTGCACAAAGACCTGAATTTTGCCACTATGGTCTTGAATATGTAAAAAAGTGGCCTTTCCAAAGGATCGAATTGTCATTATCCTGCCAGCTATCTTAAAAGTCTTATCCAAAGAAAGCAGTTCTTCTGAACTTTTGTCTTTAAAATTCTCTATCAAAAAGGAAATGTCAGTATCTTTTCTAAAGGTGTTTGGAAAGAGCTTAACTCCTTCTTCTTCAAGTTTTTTAGCTTTTTGAAATCTTTGCTCCAACAGCTGACTTTTAGATGCCATAACC
>DRTT01000148.1 GCA_011372105.1 Candidatus Aerophobota bacterium | reverse complement strand
CTCAAAAGCTCAAGAATTTGAATTTGAAGGGTAACATCAAGGGCAGTTGTTGGCTCATCTGCTACCAAAAGCTCTGGCTCTCCTGCAAGAGCCATGGCAATCATAGCCCTCTGCCTTAAACCACCTGAAAGCTGATGAGGATAGTTCTTAGCTCTAATTTCAGGATCAGGAATACCAACTTCTTTTAAAAGGCGATAAATTCTTTCTTTTCTTTCGTTTTTGTTCAGATTAAAGTGGTATTTCAAAACTTCCTCTATTTGTTCTCCAATGGTTAAAACAGGATTGAGCGAACTTAGAGGATCCTGTAAAATGATGGCAACTTTTTTTCCTCTTAACTTTAAAACTTCTTCTTCGGAAAGTTTGTAAAGAGAAATCCCATCTATGATAACATCTCCCGAATAATGAGCTATTCCAGGAGGAAAAAGTCTTAAAAGAGAGAAACCCGTTAATGATTTACCACATCCACTCTCACCGAGTATTCCAAGAATTTCTTTTTTCTCTAAGGAGAAGCTAACTTTGTCAACTAAGGTAACATTTTTCCCTTTTAATCCCAGAACTAAGTCTTTAACTTCTAAAAAAGGCATATAAACCGATGTTTTGCCAAAGTCCTCTTTGGCTTAGAGATTACCCTCAACCCCTTTCACAACTGCAGGCTCTAAACTCAGCAGAAAAAATCTCAAAAGATGTTGCAGGTCTTGCCTCTAAAATTTTAATTTTCATAATTACGGTTTTCCCTGCAGCAGGATGATTGAAATCTGCCTTAATCTTGTCTCCATCAACTTCCAGAACCTTGAAAGAGATCCTTGAACCGTATTTGTTTATCTCCTCATACCATTCTCCAACTTTTATTTTTTCAGGATATTTGAGGTCTTTGATGTCAACCTCTTTTATCAGATAGGACAAATGTGGACCATAAGCAGATTCAGGAGGTATAACAACCTCTATCTCTTCTCCCTCTTTTTTCCCAGTTACCGCATCTTCTATTATCTTAGGAACTGGCTCTCTTCCAAGAATAAAACCTGCTTCCACAGGCTCAGAAAACCAGGAAGGAGCTTTTTCATCTTTTAACTCCAGATGATACCTTATCTTTACAAAAAAATCTTTTTTAATAAAGTTTTCCATAAACAAATCCCCCTTTTTTAAAATTTAGTTTTTTATTTTATTAATTTAATTACTTTCTAATAAAAATTCAATGAGTGCCATATGAAGCCACATTTTATTTTCTGCCTGATCCCATACTACAGACTGGGGACCCTCAAGAACCTCCTCTGTAATCTCCTCTTCCCTATGAGCAGGAAGACAATGAAGAACTATTGCAGAAGGAGAAGCCATTTGCAAAAGTTTACTGTTTACCTGAAAATCCTTAAAAGCAAGATTTCTTTTTTGGGTTTCCTCCTCCTGCCCCATACTTACCCATACATCGGTGTTTATAACCTCTGCATCTTTTATTGTTTCTTCAGGACTGTGGACTATCTCAATCTGAGCCCCATATTTCTTCTTAGCTGTCTCAACTAACTCCTTTTCAGGCTCAAAGCCCTCAGGACAGGATAAGGTGAGTTTAAAACCAAGCAGAGAAGCTGCCTCAATCCAAGACTGAGCCACATTGTTTCCATCTCCTATCCAGACAATTTTGTCCCTGTAAAGGTCTTTGCCCTTCTCCATTACCGTCATTATGTCCGATAAAACCTGACAGGGATGAAATCTATCCGAAAGCCCGTTTATCACTGGAATAGAAGAATATCTGGCAAATTCCTCTATGGTTTCCTGTTTGTAAGTTCTTAGAACCAGTATGTCAACATACCTTGAAAGCACTCGTGCCGTGTCCTTTATAGGCTCTCCTCTGCTTAATTGCAGGTCTCTTGAAGACAAAAAAATACTGTCCCCTCCCCACTTTATAATAGCAGACTCAAAGGAAATCCTTGTTCTCGTAGAAGGCTTCTCAAAAATTAATCCCAGAATTTTCCCCTCAAACTTTCTCTCCCAGGTCTTACTTCTTTTTAATTCCAGAGCTCTCTCAATAAGCTTTAAGGCTTCCTCTTTTTTTAAATCCCATATTCTTGTAAAGTGTTTTGTT
>DRTT01000020.1 GCA_011372105.1 Candidatus Aerophobota bacterium | reverse complement strand
AATAGGTACAGCATTTACAGGAACAAAAGCAAAGTCAGGTAATGAACCTAAAATTTCTACACTTCAAAAAAATAATGAAATTAGAAAGGCTAGTGGTGAAGCAACAGCTGCTATGTGGTTGATTTATAAAAATTTCAGAAAAGCCCATGGGATGATAGCTTGGTAATCAATATGACCGCAGACTTAAAAGAAATAAAAAAACTATCCCCAGAGGAGAGGATTAAAAAACTAAGTAAAGTTAAAGAGAAAAACAAAAAAGAAATTGACGAAGCAGAAAAACTTATTAAAGATTCTGTTAGAGAGATTAATGTTAAAGAAGAAATAAAAGATTTGCCAATTCCTCAAATTAAAGCAGTTGATATAGAAAGCCTGTTTGCACCAGAGGAGAAAGAAGTTTTTGCAGCAAAAAGATATAAAAATATAAGTGCAAGGCATGTTGAAGAAGAAACAACTGAAATGCCTTTAGAGGAAACAGTTGAGCAGGAAAGACCAGAAATAACAACAGAGGAATTAGAAGCACAAGCCAATTATAATATATTAAGTGAAGAACTAAGAAGGGAACCAACAGAAAATGTCATGCAAAGGGTTGAGAACATATATACTCAAATAAGGGAAACAGGGGAAATTACAAGAGATCAAATAAATGAAGTATATGCTGCAGAATCTGTTGCAAGGCAAAGGCAGGAAGAAATTGGAAGAGGGACTTATGGCAGAACAATGAGTGAGAAGATATCTGACCAGCTTGGCATAACAGTTGGAATAACAAATTGGATAAGAGAAAGGTATAGGTTAAGATAAAATGATTTATGGTTATAACAGCCCAATGGATAGGTCTTATATATCAGACTTTGGGGGGAAAAAGGAGAAAGTTCTTGATGTAAAAGATGTAGGTATAGCAATGGCAATGGGTATTGGAGCAAGGAACATTCCAGAAATTGCAAGCAAGATAAGGGCAGGAGCAAGCAGTCTTGAAATACAGTTCATGGGAGCTGGTCGCGGCTCACAGCAGGGTGAAACACCTGGAATGTTTGGAAAATATCACAGGCAGGCTTTAAAAGAATTGAGCAAGGTAAGTGATGTTACTCTAACAACGCATGCATCGGTTGGGATTCCTGGATTGGCTGGACAAGATCAACAAGGCAATTTTAGTGATGAACAGAGAAAAATGGCTCTTGATGAAGTCAATAGAGCAATTGAATTTGCAGGAGATACTGCGCTTGGCGGCTCTGTTGTTGTACATACCGGAGAGTTCCAGAGACCAATCTCTGAAGAACCCTGGGCAGAGCAAGGAAAAAAATTCAGTGGATTTGATGAAGAGCCAGATAAAGCTGTAATAAGGGTTGTAAATAAAAAAACAGGCCAGGTTATGCACCAAATAAGGAAAAATGAAGAGGTAACAAGGCCTGTGTGGGTAACAAAAAAAATTGATGGAAAAGAAGTATATACTGACTATGAAGGAAATCCGGTCCCTATGGAAAAAAGAGTTCCCCAATATAACAAAGAAACAGGATTGCTAGAAGTAAAAGCAACAAAGTGGGCTGATTTTGTAGAAGATGCAAAAAAAATGACAGATGAAAGAAGAAAAGAAAAAGGTAGTGATTTTGATGAAGAAAGAGATGTTATTGCACCAGAAGAAGCATTTCTTAAAGCAACATTAAAAGGTCAGGAAAGCGAAAGAAGGGGTTGGGCTCTTTGGTATGGAAGAGAGCTTGAAGGTCTTTTTAATGAATTAAATGAGCTTACAGATAGAAAAAGATATTTTCAAGAGCAGCTTAAAAAAGCTTCGCCAGAAGATAAATGGAAAATAAAACAAAAGCTTGATGAAATTGAAAAAGGAACATATGCAATGCATGAGGGGAATAATCGACTTGTAAAACAGGGGTTGCCTCAAATTAGAAAAGCAATAACTGGGCAGAAAGAGATGGTAATAGGAAACCTCCAGCAGGCAGAGGACCAGAAAAGGATGGGTGAAAATGTCATCAGCACAAAAAAATATGCTCTTGAAAAAAGTTTTGATGGGTATGCACAAAGCGGGATGAGGGCCTGGCAGGAAACAAAAGACAAAAACCTTGAAAAGCCATTGTTT
>DRTT01000154.1 GCA_011372105.1 Candidatus Aerophobota bacterium | reverse complement strand
TTAAGCGGTACGGTATATACAGCTCGTGATGCAGCACATAAAAGGCTCGTTGAGGAAATTAAAAAGGAAGGAAAGCCCCCTTTTGATTTAAATGGACAGATTATCTATTATACAGGTCCTTCTCCCACGCCACCTGGAAAAATTACAGGTTCTATTGGTCCTACCACAAGCTCTAGGATGGATCCTTATGTTATATATCTCCTTAAGGCAGGGTTGAAGGGCATGATAGGAAAGGGTTATCGATGTCGGGAAGTAAAAGATGCAATGAAAGAGTATAAAGCAGTTTACTTTGCAGCTATTGGTGGGGTGGGTGCTCTTTTAGCAAAGCATATCAAAGACTCGAAAGTTATAGCTTACGAGGATCTGGGAACAGAGGCTATTCACAAACTCGATGTAGAGGATTTCCCTTTAATTGTAGTTAACGATGCAAAAGGTTGTGACCTTTACCAGGAAGGAGTGAAAAAATACAAAGTTAATTTTCCCACCTCTCTATAAGATAGCTTTTGCAATCTTCAAATATTTGAGCCTGATCTTCTATTATTCTCTCTGCATGCTCACTTGTTACTCCTTCTGTCTGTTTTACAAATGAGGCAACTCTTATCTGATAAATCGGGACAAGGCTCCAGAGGAGTGTTGCCCTGTCCACATCTGCTATTTTCTTATGATGGGCTACCATATAGTCATAAACTATTCTCGCCCAGGAGGAGGCATAAAGGAGATCTTTTTCTTCTCTTACTCTCTTTAAATGTTTAAAATTTAAACCGTCAAGAATTTTTTTCCAAAGCCCGGAAAATCTTTCCCATCCTGCTCTAAAGTTTGCTTCAAGTTTTTCTACTGAGAGGGTGACCTCTCCTGGTTCTATAAATTCAACCTCACATGTTATTCTGGGAAGAACGCTTCCTTTTATTCTCTTCCATCTTTTTTCATACTTTTCTGCAAGGTCAAACATTGTTCCAACAACTTCTCTGAACATGGGAGTAAGAGAGATGGGGTCTTTTGGATTGTGTGACTTTGCTCCAAGAGGAGATTCCCCAATTCTATATCCATTGCATATAGCTGTTGTTGTCATGAAAATATCTATACCAAATTTTGCCACATCCGATTTCCACACATCTTCTTCCAGATAGTCAAGGGCAAGTTCTCTGCAAAATCCAAAATCTCCTCCTATTGGTTGACGCACTCTTATCCCGTATAAAGCTCTTGTTAAAGGATAGGCTATATCATTTGTTATTGTTGCGTCGTATTTGTGGCGAAGATATAAAGGAGCAACAAAGTCACATTTTCCCTCCACAATTGGCTGTGCAAGTTTTTTTATCCAGTCAGGTTTTATGGAGCGAAGATCAGCATCAAGGCAAAGCCCCAATTTTGCCTCAAGATTACACACAGCAGAAAATACTGTTCGAAGGGCACTCCCCTTGCCAGGTATTCCTTTGTAAATGGTTATTATTTTCTCTGCTTTGCCTGTGTTAGCTTTTTCGGCTCTTTCGCGAGTCTCATCAGTTGAACCACCATCTGATACAATGATTACACTTTTTAAATCAGGATAGAATTCTCTAAGACCTTCACTTATCTGGCACAGAACATTTTCTATGGTATCCTCGTTACAGTAGCTTGGCACACCCACCACAATATCTGCTTTTTTAATTTCCCTTAATTTTTTTGTAAATTCCTCCCTTAGAAAAGAAGAACTCATTTTTATCTTCCTTGTTTTTTATTTTAAAAATATACATATTTGATAATTTTTTACAAGGGTCATCACTACTTGTACTTGGGTTTTGAGGAGAGAGGACGAGACAGTGTTGAGATATAGCTTCTCTCCTTCCCGACTATATATTAAAAAGATTACCAGACGACATATCACATCTTGATGCAGATAAGGTCTCTTTAGCCTAAAATGCGTAAAAAAATGGTGTTTTTATTCTTACTTCTTTGAGCAAGGATACCTCTTTGCAATTCTAAGTGCACTTAAAATAACTGCAAGACTTAACCCCATATCTCCTACAGCTACAGCAAGCCAGAGGGAAATCATTCCCGGGAAGGAGAAACATTATCTGTGCTAAAATTTTTTGTTTTAAAAATGTTTCAAAT
>DRTT01000021.1 GCA_011372105.1 Candidatus Aerophobota bacterium | reverse complement strand
CCCTTTCCACTCCTCAATTGGATATTTATTTCCGTAAGGCCCCCTGATTCCCACAAAGTCTCCTTTCTTTTTGGTGTGAAGAGAGGAGGTAATTTTGCCCACTCGCATAATGGTAACTTCCAGTTTTTCCTTTTCATAAGGAGAAGAGGAAGGAGTAAAAGGTCCCTCACCAACTCCGGGAACTGTCAGTTGAATGAACTGCCCTGCTTCAAACCCAAAATCCTTTTCTGGCTTCAAGACAAAAGTTTTTATTTGAGGAGTTTCTGTAATAACCTCAAGAATTTCTGCTTTTATTGGCTCATAAGGATTACTCATCTTCAAAACCTACCGGTATTTTTCTCTCAACAGCAAGATCCCTAAAAACTTTTCGCATATCAATTTTTCCCGGACAAACAGCTATACACCTGCCACATCCTGTGCAGGCATCAAGATTTATATTTTCCGGGAAGAAGTAAAACTTACAAAAAAGTCTATTAGAAAACCTCTGATAAAGCAGAGGTCTTGGGTTCGCTCCTCCTGCTACTCGAGCAAAACCTGTAAAAAGACAGGCATCCCAGAGGTAAAACCTTTCATATTTTTCTCCTTTTTTTACATCAAAAAGCAGAAAGCATCTGCAGGTTGGGCAAATCTGATTACAACCACCACAATCAACGCAGGCCTCGCTGTGTTCCTTCCACACAGGTGAATCATAACTTTCTTTTATCAGCTCCCTGTAAGGCAATTTTGTCTTAAATTCTTTATTGTTTTTCTCTAAAATTCTAAGAACCTTTTCTCTTTTTTTCTCCCTTTTCTTGATCATTCCTTCCTCAATCTGTGTGAAAAAGCTCTCGTATTGTTTTATAAATTCCTCCCCTTTCTCAGAACCCACCTGGACAATAAAACCTCCCTCCAGAGTGGAAAAGTTCAAATCAAAGCCTTCTTCAGGGAAAGGCTTTGACCCAACAAGATTGCAAAAGCAATTTTCATCAGGCAGGGTGCAATCACTTGATATAATTAAAGTATTCTCACGTGTCTGAATATAAAAAGGATCTTTATATTCTGCTCCAAACTTTTCTCCCATGTAAACGCTATCTGAAATTTTCAAAGCACTAAGATCACAGTTTTTTGCACCAAGGATAATCCTTTTTTCACCCGAGGGCTCCAGGGGGGAATCAAAATACTCAACCACTTTGCGCTGGGCAGGAGTGAAGAAAGACTTTAAAGGATGAATGGTCCTTTTTGTATCTAAAACTACTTTATCTATATTCTCTTCTGTAATCCTTTCATAAAAGAGAAAATCTTCTTTCTGAACCGGAGCGTAAAGAGAAACACTTTCAGAAAGAGTCCGAATCCACTTCTGATAGTTATCTTTTGATAGAAAAAGCTCTTTCATTTTCTTTCCTTTGTTAGTGAAAAATATCACAATATTTTATCTTTTTGCCAAAATTTGTCAAGGAATCTGTGAGCACTTTCACAAAATTATACAATTCAAAAAAATTTTGTCAAATCTGCTCGACAATGCCCTCTACATCAAGATAAGTGCTTACAAGATGCGCTGCTTCCTTAACTTTATCCTCATCTTTTGATCTTATCTTAACTCTGCACTCATGCACCTTCTTGGCGGTAGTATAAGTATCATCCTCTGAAAGCAAAATGGGGAAACGGCTTTCTTTCATCAGCTTTAAAACACCTTGATGAGGAATAAGCCCTCCTGTAAGAATCATACCAGCTATTTCATAATCCTCACCCATAACTCTCTCGCCTGCAATAGCAGCAAGTATTATATCCTCTCTGTCACCGGGAACAATTATAAGACTGTGAGGTGCAAAGTGAGAAAGAGCATGATAAGGTTCCATAGCTCCCACAATAATGTTAAGGACTCTCTTTTGTAAAAATTCTTCCCCATAGAGAACACTTGCCTCTGTAGCCTCCATTATCTGCTCCATAGTTGGATAGGTAAGGCATTCCTCAAATGGTATCACACCAAGAAGTCTTATTCCCTTGTGCTTAAGTCCCAACCCTGTAATCTCTTTTATCTTATCGTACTTTTTCGAAACAACTTTGTTTATTATCACTCCTATTATCTCAACTCCCTCCTGATCAAAGAGTGCTTTATTCATAACAATTTCATCAATTGGTCTTCCTATACCTCCGGTGGAGATAAGAAGAACTT
>DRTT01000057.1 GCA_011372105.1 Candidatus Aerophobota bacterium | reverse complement strand
TCTTCTTCACACAACCTATCCCTGAACCACCTCAAGGTAATTCCGCCGTTGTGAAGAGCACCTCCACTTACCCACCAGTTTTTATAAAAATGATAACACCATATTCTCTCCTTGTCATCAAGAAAAGGACCCTGTGTTGCCATGCGAAGTGCCCCACTTGTTCCAACAGTAGAAGAAAGATGTCCCTCTTTAAGACAACCACCTGCAAGGTGGCAGAGCATTCCATCTCCTGCTCCAGGAAAAACAGGAACTCCCTTTAAATTCTTGATACCGGGTAAAGACCTCATGGAGAGTTTTTCAGTTGCCTCAACAACCTGTGGAAAATTGGCTCTTGAAAGATGTAAAAAATCAAGAATTTCATCATCCCAGGACAGGGTGTGGGTATTTAAAATACCTGTTCCAGATGCAAGGCAACTATCCTCCACAAGTTCCCCTGTTAGCTTGTAAAGGATGAAGCTTTTAATGGAACAGAACTTTTTTGCTTTTTTAAAAAGCTCAGGTTTTTCCTCTCTCAACCATAAAAGCTGAACTGCAGGATACATGGGATGAGGGGGGCATCCTGTTTTCCTGTAAAATGAGGGAAGACCCTTTTTAAGTTTTTGCACCTTATCCTTCCCCTGGCTGTCAGTGAAAGGATAAAGAGGAGTGACAGGCTCACCCTTTTCATCTATTCCCATGATAGAATGAAGCATGGAGGAAAAACCTACACCTTTTATACTCCTGCAGGATGATGCAACATCCTTGAGGCAGAGAAGAAGATTGGTGTAGATTTCATAAGGGTCCTGTTCTGCCTGGTCTTGTTTTAAAGATAAAGTTTTATGTTCTTTGTAGGAGGAGGAAATTTTCTTAAAATCAGAGGAAAAGGAAATTGCTCTGACACCACCTGTTCCTATATCAACACCTATAAAAATTTCTTCTTTCATTTTAAAATTTTTTATTTCAAAGAATTTATTTTATCCCTTAATTTTTTAAAAGATCAAGATGTCTTCTTATATGAGAGGAAACCACATCGTAATGTTCCTTTTCATGTTTAAAAAGAGTTGCATAAATTTTATCCCTGAAAAGATATCTTCCTTCATCACTTTTTGCACTCAAAATTGAACCATAGGTTATGTGAATAAGCTGTCTGGAGTCTGGTTTATCAAGAAGATTTTTAAGTTCGCTATCAGATATCTTTTCCACATCAGGGATGCGAGAAAGATCCGTTGTCACATGATAGGAGAGTCTATCCTTTTCAAAGTTTTTAAGAGCAAATTTGTGAATTTCTCTGTAAAGAGAGGGATTTTTCTCTGCAATAACCTTTACAGCTTCCACCCAGCTTGTTCCAGATGTTTTTATGTGAAAAAGGCCTTCTGTCTTCTCTGCAAACAGAGGATAAACTGAAAATTTATCACTGCCAGAATGTAAAGATAGTTTATAACCACCAAAAGTTTTTGCAATATTTGCATGGATAGAAAGCTCTCCTCCAAGCTTTTCAACATCTCCTATGTAATCTATTCCCTTCTGCCACTGCCCTGAAAAACGCAGGGCAAGATTTTGAAAGTCAACGCCGCGTCTTCTCAACTCCTCCACAATGAATATGTGGGCAAGAGGCAGGGTGGGAAGGGAAGTTTCATCAACTGAAACTTCAAAGTCAAAGTCACCTTTTTTATTCTCTTTAAGGTAAAAATAACACCCTACAATATGCTTTAAGGCATCAAAATAGGTAATAACTGTATCCCGGAATGAATTTGCATCAAAATAAAATTTTTCTCCCTTTATACTGTAGGTTTTTCCAAGGTATAACCTTTCAAGTTCTTTTCTCTCTGCGATTTTCTCATAAATTTCATTTTTCTCCCCAGAGGTTAAAAGGTCAGCAGAAGTTTTAATAAAATCAGAAGGGTCTACGGTAAACATGGTATAACCACATTCAACAGCCTCTTTAAGGTCCTCAACTCTCTTTACGTGGTCAGCATCTGCTCCAAATTTTCCTCTGTAGCCTGCTTCAAAACATCCCCAGATGGCACTGTCAAGGACCTCCTGAAAACTTCTCTCTGTTCTCTCATTTTCCCTGACAGACTGCTGAGCTAAAACCGGGAAAATATTTTTACCCTCAAATGCCCGAATGTGAGAAGGTGTTGCTATACCCAATCTGTCTCCTGTGCCAAAGGAGCATCTCAGACTACAGGTGGAGGGAGAAAGGTG
>DRTT01000026.1 GCA_011372105.1 Candidatus Aerophobota bacterium | reverse complement strand
TGGGGCAAAATTTCCTTTGCTCTATACATACCAAGAACTATCTTATCACTCCACCAGTAGCTTACAATATTCATTATGAGGGCTATCAGGAAGGCAAAAAAAGCCCCTGCTACCCCTGCTATCATTCCTCCTATCCATACCAGGAGTAAAGTTAGAATTGTTAGAAGTAAAAAAGTTTTCAGGTTGTTCATCTCCTACCCTCCTAAGGCAAAACCTTCTTTTATATGATATCCTTTTATAAAATCATAAGCATCTATTTTTGACTTACCAGGAAGCTGAACTTTTTTAACTAAAAGGTAACCCTTTCCTGTTTTAACGATAAAACCTCTATCTTTTATTATTTTCACCACGCTTCCGGGCATTCCTTTTTTGTTGTTGGAGAAGTTTTCCAGAATTTCTGTTTCCCAGATTTTAAGAGGATAAAATCTTTCCCGGTAGAAAAACTCGGTAAAAGCTCCCGGAAAAGAATTTAATCCTCTCACAAGATTGTGAATTTCCCGTGCTGACTTTTCCCAGTTTATCTTTCCCATATCTTTTTTTATCTTCGGTGCATAGCTTGCTTTTCCCACCTGAGGTCTTAAATCAATTTTTCCTTTTTTAATTAAGTCAATAGCTTCAATTAAAGCTTCTGCTCCAATATGAGATAATTTTTTGCTTAAGCTATCCGAAGTATCATTCGCAGCTATAGGGACTTTTTTTTGCAGGATAATTTCTCCTTCATCAACTTTTTCTGTCATTTTTTGTACCGTAATTCCTGTATATTTTTCGCCTTTAATAATTGCCCAGGGCACAGGTGCAGGACCTCTATATTTGGGTAAAAGAGATGGATGGAGGTTAATTGGAAAAAATTTAGGGATATTTAATAATTTTCCAGGAAGAATTTTACCAAAAGCAACTACTACTATCAGGTCAGGACGAAGTTTTTCAATCTTTTCCAGAAAACAGAGCTTGTTTAAATTATCTGGTTGATAAACGGGGATATTTTTTTGAAGAGCCTTCACCTTTACAGGTGGAGGACTAATTTTTTTCCCTCTTCCTCTGGGTTTATCAGGTTGCGTAACTACTGCTACTACCTTTTCCTTTTCTGCTAATTTCTCCAGTGACGGACAGGAAAACTCAGGTGTCCCAATAAAAACAACAGAGAGTTTACCTTTAATCATCACCCTGCTCCTTTGTGAGGGAAAAAACTTTTGAGTCTTCATCCTCAGAGGGGAATCCTCCTGAATACTTTGGGTCTTCTGTAAAGAAGGCCCGCCATACCCAGAGTTAGATTCCCGATGGTTAAGTGTTGGCTCAAAGTTTTTTCTCACAAAAGGAGCAGGGCTTATAGGCTATTCAATCTCTCAAGTTTGCGCATTTTTCTTCTTTGTCTTCTTATAGCCTTAAGCCTTTTTTTTCTTTTTCTCTCTGTTGGTTTTTCATATTCTTGATGTTTCTTTATTTCAGAGGTTAAACCTGATTGTTGACACTCTATCTTAAATCTTTTTAAAGCTTGGGAAAAGGAACCGTAATCATCCACCCTCACTTCAACCAACTTTTTTCCACCTCCTTGCCTCAAATAGGATAACATCTGTCGTTCTGGTAATAAATACTTTAATAAATTTTCTCCCTCCGTCAACTGTCCGTGCGAACTCTTTTTTTGCTTAAAGTTATCCGTCCTAATTCATCAATTCCTATTATTTTAACCAGAATCTGATCCCCGGGTTTTACAATGTCTGAAACATTTTTAACATATTTATCGCTTAACTCTGAAATGTGAACAAGACCTTCTTTTCCAGGTGAAATTTCCACAAATGCCCCGAAGTTGGTTACTCTTTTTACCTTCCCCAGGTACACTTTCCCTACCTCCAGTTCTTTTATGATATCTTTAATCATGTTTACAGCAGTATTTGTCGCTTCCTCGCTCATTGAGGAAATTGTAACTTTTCCTTCCATATCATCTATGTCAATTTTTGCCCCTGTTTCTTGGATTATCTTTTTAATTACTCTCCCACCTGGACCAATTATATCGGAAATCTTTTCCAGGGGAACAGATAGCGTTGCTATTCGGGGAGCGTGTTTGGGAAGAGTTTCCCGGGGCTTGTCAATTACCTGTGCCATTTTTTCCAGAATTTTTTTTCTTGCCACTTTTGCTCTTTCCAGAGCTCCTGACAAAACTTCAAATTCCACCTTCTCAGTTTTTATATCAAGTTGAAGAGCGGTTACACCGTCTTTTGTTCCGGC
>DRTT01000097.1 GCA_011372105.1 Candidatus Aerophobota bacterium | reverse complement strand
ATTTCCCCGTGTGGAGGCAGTAGTAAGAAAACCAGATAAAAGAGAAAGTTCTAAAATTCCTGTTGCTCTCTCAAATTCCGGACTATTTAAGCCATTTGAACTTGTGACAGAACTTTACGGGCTCCCCCGGTACATAGAGATAGACCCAACTCCCTTTCTCGCTCCTTTTTTTGCTCTCTTCCTTGCACTCTGTCTTACTGATGGAGGATATGGGATTTTGCTTGCCATATTCTCCTTTCTCATCCCAAGAAAAATACAGGTGGGGGAGGGAGGCAAAAAGCTTTTTTCCATGTTATTTATATCAGGGCTTGTAACAATATTAGTTGGAACACTAACAGGGGGGATATTTGGTATCCAGATACAGAATCTTCCTTCATTTTTTGACCCTCTGAAAAAACTTTCCCTTTTTAACCCTATGCAGCAGCCAATGATTTTCCTTGTGATAGCTCTTATAATAGGTGTAATACATCTTCTTACAGGTATATCCCTTGAAATGATTGACAACTTGAGAAGAAAAAATATAACAGGTGCCTTTCTCGACCAGGTTACCTGGATTCTAATTATAATAGGTCTTCTCCTTGTTGCAGCTCCCTTTGGAAAGGGGTTTATCTCGCAGGGAACATCCTCTCAAAGCTCCGGTGGTATAACCTTAACTTTATCTCCTTCTCAATTCCTTTTACTTCTGGAGAAGATGCCCTGGTATTCCAGAGCAGGATTTATATTTTTCCTTTTTGGCGGAATAACACTTTTTCTCTTTGCGGGAAGAAAAAGCAAAAATATTGGCAAAAGACTGGCAAAAGGAGCATATGAGGTATACGGTATTATTCAAATATTTGCCGATATTCTCTCCTATTCCCGCCTTTTAGCCTTAGGCCTTGCCACAAGCGTCATAGCCACAGTGGTGAATACAATTGCGAGCATGTCAGGAGGAATACCCATCCTGGGACCTGTTGCAGCTGTTCTTATACTGGTGCTCGGCCACATAGGGAATCTCTTAATTAATGCTCTCTCTGGCTTTATACACACTGCTCGTCTACAGTTTGTAGAGTTTTTCACCAAATTCTATGAGGGAGGAGGGCGTAAGTTTGAGCCTCTTAGAAGAGAAGGAAAATACACCATAATAAGAGAATTCCAAGGTGGAGTGTAATACTATGGAGTTTGCTTTTTACCTTCCAACAAAAGTTCACTTCGGACAGGGAAAAGTTAAAAAAGTGGGAAAAATAGCAAAAAAATACGGAGAAAAGGCTCTTGTTGTAACAGGAAGGACTTCTGCAAGAAAACTTGGTTTTCTGGAGCTTATTGAAAAAGAACTCAAAAAAGAAGGAGTTAAATTTTCTTTTTTTGAAAAGATAGAGCCAAATCCATCAATAGATACGGTTAAAAAAGGAGCAGAGTTTTTCAAGCAGGAAAGGTGTGATATGATAATTGCTCTTGGAGGGGGGAGCTCTCTTGATGCTGCCAAAGTTATAGGGATTATGGTTAAAAATCCCGCTCCTTTATCCTCTTATTTTGGCAAAAACAAGGTAAAAGAAGAAATTCCTCCTCTTATAGCCATACCAACAACCTCCGGCACAGGAAGTGAGGTAACCCCTTATGCAGTTATAACTGACACAGAAAATGACCATGTAAAAAAGGTTATAGCCGACCCTCACCTTTTCCCAAAGGAGGCGCTGCTTGACCCAGAACTGACCATAACCCTCCCACCATCTGTTACATCGGACACAGGAATAGACGCTCTATCGCATGCTGTAGAAAGTTACCTTTCTAAAAAGTCCTTTCCTCTAAGTCAAACAATAGCCCTCGAAGCAATCAGAATAATAGGGATATACCTTCCCCGAGCAGTAAAAAGACCTGATGACCTTGAAGCAAGAACATATCTTATGTATGCCTCTCTCTTGGCAGGAATGGTTATAGCTCAAACCGGAGCTACCATACTACATACCATGGGTTATCCTTTAACTTCCAACTTTAACATTCCCCATGGCAGAGTTAATGGGATTCTTCTTCCCTCTTTCTGGGAGAAAAGTTTTTCCGGGGAACCTGAAAAATTCTCCAAAGTTGTAGCTTCCCTCCTTGAAGGAATAGAGGATTCTCAGGCAAAAAATCCTGTAAAAAGCGCCCTTTTTATTAAAGAATTCTTGCACAAAGCAGGACTTCCAAAAAACCCTAACATCAATATAGAGGAAGAAGAACTTTCTCGATTTGCCCACGAAATCATAAAAAATAAAGGAAAAATAGCTGTAAGT
>DRTT01000178.1 GCA_011372105.1 Candidatus Aerophobota bacterium | reverse complement strand
TTTTTTATCCGGGAGGCCATCTGAATTTTCTTCCACCCAGAAGGTGAAAGTGAAGGTGGTAGATTGTTTGTCCTGCCTTTTCTCCAGAATTTACCACTATACGAAAGCCGTCTGTGATGTTTTTGTCTTTGGCAATCTTTTTTGCAACAAAGAAGATTCTTCCTATAAGGCTTACGTCATCTGAGGCTATTTCATTTGCACTGGAGATATGTTTTTTAGGTACGAGCAAGATGTGAACAGGAGCCTGAGGGTTTATATCTTCAAAGGCAATTATTTTATCCTCCTCATAGACTATCTTAGCAGGGACCTTCCTTTTTACTATATCGCAAAAAACGCAATTTCTCTCCTCTTTCATTTTTTGAACTCCTCCGGATTTTTAAAGATATTTAAGAGTTTAATTTTATCAAGATAAGTTCTAACTTCAAGCTAAAAAGTTTTCCCTTGAAAGTTTCGTTGAATTTCGTTGAAAAGTTAAATTTTGTTTACATATTTCTTGCTGTTAATTTGTAAAAAGAAGTCTAAAAGGTGCTTTTTATCTTCATTGCTGTTAAAAAATTGTTCTTTTCTTTGCTGTTTTATCCCTGTTGACAAATATACCATTTGGTGTATCTTTAGGTATACCTCATGGTGTTACAATGGAAAGAACAGGGAAAGATAGAAAAGATAATCTTTTGAGTAAAACTGATATGGTTTATAGAGCTTTGCAGGAGGAAATTGTAGAGGGAAGAATTCCTCCTGGAGAAAGACTTGTGGAGAGAAACCTTATGGAAAGATTCGGGGTGAGCAAAACCCCTATAAGAGAAGCTCTTCTTAAACTAAAACAGGATGGTCTTGTGAAAGGAGGAGTAGTTCATCAGGGTGTTTCTGTAATAAGGATATCTCGTGAGGACGCTATTGAAATTTATGATTTACGCGAAGTTTTAGAAGGTCTTGCCGCAAGAAAAGCAGCAGAGAGGATAAGAGAGGAGGATATAGAAAAATTAAATTCGTTTCTTCAACTTTTTGAGGAATGTGTTGAAAAAGGTGATGTTAGAAAATATGCTAAGATGGACCTTGATTTTCATAAATTTTTAGCAGTTGTAAGTGGCAATAAAAGACTTGTAAAAGCAATTGAGAGATTTTTTTATCAGGCAAGAATTCTTTTGAGAACTTCCTTAACGCTTCCAAGTAGAGGTCCAAAAGTTTCCTTAGCCGAACACAGAAAAGTAGTTGAAGCAATTATCGAAAAAAATGCCTCTCTTGCTGAAAAAAAAGCAAAAGAACATGTGAGAAACACAAAAGAGGCAGTTCTTCGCTGGTTTGAGAACACACAGTGGTAACAAAAAACTTTTAGAGGTCTTAAAGATGAAGGGAAAAGTAGGAGTTGTTGGTGTTGGTAATATGGGTTTTAATATGGTAAGGGAGCTAAAAGAGGCAGGTTATACTGTCTTTGCAAGAGATGTAGACAAAAAGGCAGAGGAAAGAGCAAAAAGCCTGGGTGCAGAAATTGTATCCTCTCCTAAAGAAATGGCAAATTATGTTACTGTCTTTCTTCTCTCTCTTCCCATGCCTTCTCATGTAAAGGAAGTTGTTCTTGGTAAAGATGGGATACTTGAAAGTCCAAAGGCAGGGAGTGTAATAGTTGACCTTAGCACAGTTGACCCCTTCTCCACTCAGGAGAATGCAAAGGAGGCAGAAAAACATGGTATAGGTTACATTGATGCACCTGTATTAGGACGACCTCAGGCATGTGGAAACTGGACGCTACCTGTTGGTGGGAAAAAAGAGGACCTTGAAAAAGTTGAGGAAGTTTTAAAAGTTCTTGCAAAAAGGATTATTCATGTTGGTCCTTCCGGATGGGGTAATATTGTAAAACTTTTGAACAACATGATGCTTGGGGCAATAAACTCTATAACCTGCGAGATATTTGCCATATGCAAAAAACTCGGTATGAATCCCAAGGTTTTTTACGAGACAATTGCAGAAAGCGGTGCTGCCTCTGTTAGCGGCCTTTTCAAGGAACTTGGCCCAAAAATTTACAAGAGGGATTTTGAGCCACTTTTTGCTGTTGAACTTTTACACAAGGATATGGATCTTGGAATAAAAATGGCAAAAAAAGTAGGTGTTCCTTTATTTGTATCCGAGACAAACCAGCTTCTTAATGAAATAGCAAAACTTAAAGGATGGGGTAAGGAAGATACCGCAAGTGTTGTCAAGGTTTATGAGGATATTTTGGGTATAGAGGTAAAAGAAGAATAAGGAGGCTTTTATGAA
>DRTT01000162.1 GCA_011372105.1 Candidatus Aerophobota bacterium | reverse complement strand
ATTGCTATGAAGCCCACTACTTGCAAAACCTACTATTACATCTTTTTCCTTTATCCCTTTGCCAATTATTATCTTGTCAAGTTCTACAAGACCTACTGCTGTTCCGACAAGGTCAAATTCATACCCCTTTTTTTCTCCTTTTATCATCTCTCTGACCTGTGCAATTTCTCCCCCAGGTATGTTAATTCTCGCAGCTTTTGCTCCTTCATAAAGACCTTTCCCAATTTGTTCCAGGAGCTCAGGTTCCGGATTTGCAACTGCAAGATAGTCCACCATTGAGATAGGTTCTGCTCCAACACAGAGAATGTCGTTCACATTCATAGCAACACAATCTATTCCCACCGTATCATATTTTCCCATTAATTGGGCAATGAGAATTTTGGTTCCCACGCCATCTGTGGATATAGCAAGGCCTCTACCAAACCCGATGTCAATTATGTTAGCAAAGTAGCCAATTTCAAGTTTAACAGAACCCTGTTTTTCCCTTAAATTAAATGTCTTTTCTGTCCATTTTTTAAGTTTTTCCAGACTTAAATCTTCCTTTTCTACATCCACACCCACTTTTTTATAGCTTAACTTTTCTTCCTGCATCTTTATTTGCCCTTTAGGTTTATGTTTTTAAAATTTCATTCGGACTGTTCTGTCTTTATCATCCCCTCAATGTACAGAGGGATTCCTTTTTCTGCTCTTTCTTTCTCCCACCATGTTAATATCTTTTCTCCTCCAACTTTATCAATATTTAAGTTTACATCAATTATCTGTCTTTGCGCTGTGGCAGTAGCCTGCCTGGGAGAAAAAACGGGCTTTAATACTATTAAGACAAGAGTTGCTGCTATTAAAGTGAGAACTATTCTTGTATACCAGTCAAGTTTATGCACAATAACCTGCATATTTTTCCTCCCTAAAGATTTTCCATAATTCTACCATACTTTTCTGAGATTACAAGATTGGAGGGTGGAAGATAAAATATTAAAGTAACCTCTCAGGGGCTTTTTTATCATAAACATTTCCATCTGCTCTGACAAAGGTAAAATTCCTGGGTCATTTAAAGCTTGCGTAGGTTGCTGCATTTTTTGGAAGGTAAGGCTATCAATTTACCTTAACTTAAAGTTTTACAGGATATGCTCCATATTTTTTTGCTGCCTCATACATCCTCACAATATTCTCTGGTTTTACACCTGCCTGGATGTTGTGAACAGCGCAAAGAACATATCCACCACCTGGAGCAAGGTCTTTTATTCTTTTTTTAACTTCCTCTTCCACATCTTTTTCTTTTCCGTAAGGGAGAATTTTTTGTGTGTCTATACCACCCCAGAAGGAAAGCTTTTCTCCAAATTCTTTCTTTAACCTTTCTGTATCCATATCTTTTGCTGCTACCTGCACAGGATTTAATATATCAATACCAAGTTCAATTAAGTCAGGAATAAGCTTATAGACACTTCCACAGGAATGAAGGAAAAGATAGGCATCTGTTTTTTTCTTTATACTCTGCCAGAGTTTTTTATGAAAAGGTTTTATCATCTCTCTGTAAAGAGAAGGAGAAATAATAAGTCCATTTTCTGTTCCCAGGTCATCTGATACCATAACAACATGAGCATACCTTCCAACTGCGTCAAGAAACTCGCTGTAAAGTCCTATTTTAATCTCTGTAACCTTTTCCAGAAGTAAAAAAGCAAATTCTTTGTTAAGGATTAAATCTTCTAAAAACTTTTCAAGACCTCTTAAAATCCAGGCTGTTTCAAATATCCCCACTCCCACCATGTCACAAACTATGGCATAATCTGTTTTTTTATAAAGATACTCTGCCTTTTCTCTCAGTCCTTCAACTCTTGTTTTATCATGAGGATCGGGCCATTTGTATTTTTTCAGGTCATCTATTTTTGCATCTTTTAGGGGATGCCCCACAGGGTCATAGTAAAGGCTTGATTTTGGCTTTTTCCACCTTACTCCCCATTCATCAACGTAAGAGTTATCAGGTTCAAATTTTAACTTCCAGCTTTTTGATGGCTTGAGCCGCAGGTAACGAGTATCTATTCCAAAAAATTGAAGTATCTTCTCATCAGGCTCCACATGATCTCTTGTAAATGTTTTTGTTTCAATATCCATTTTGAGGTATCTTTTAAGTTCATCGTAGGGAACCTTTTCAATGG
Organism: Candidatus Aerophobota bacterium; assembly: GCA_011372105.1. The sequence continues at coordinate 117 of DRTT01000162.1, read as the reverse complement.
TGGTTGGTGTCCCTCCAAGATCAAGAGGCACTCTATCTGGTTCTTTATGAGCAAGGCAGGTAAGAACTCTTTCTCGAGAAGTCATTTTAATCTCCTCCGTATTTTAAACTGCGTCCT
>DRTT01000058.1 GCA_011372105.1 Candidatus Aerophobota bacterium | reverse complement strand
CCACAATAGAAATAATGTGATTTACCGTTGGTTTTTTCATTTTTCCTTATTTTTATTTTGCATTTTACAAGAAAAGAACAAAAAGTAAAGGAAAATAGGTTTTCAGCTGGAAAGGCTTTTGTTGACAGTGCGGGCTTATTTAATATAATTTAATGAAACACGGTAGAGAGAAATGTTCAGGATAATGTGTAAATCAAAAATACACGGTGCAGAGGTTACAGAAAAAAAAATCGAATACGAGGGGAGTATCACTGTTGATGATAAAATTTTAAAAGAGGCTGATATTCTGCCAGGGGAGCGTGTGGATGTTTTTGATTTAACAAACGGAAAAAGATTCACGACTTACGCCATATCCGGGGAAAAAAATTCCGGGACTATATGTGTCAATGGAGCAGCTGCAAGACTTGTGGAGATAGGAGATAGGCTCATAATAGTCTCCTGGGCGCTTGTTTCCGAAGAGGAAGCTACAAATTTTAAGAAAAAAGTGGTATTTGTTGGAAAGGGAAATAAAATAAAAAAAAGAGAAGAAAAATAATGCCTGTTTATCCTATAAGAAAATATCCTGATCCTGTTCTTCGCAAAAGGTCTTCCAGAGTGGAAAGGGTTGGAGCAAGAGAAAAAAAGATTCTTGCCCGAATGGCAGAGACAATGTATTCTTTGAAAGGAGTGGGTCTTGCCGGTCCACAGGTTGGCATAAGTGAGGAATTTGTTGTTATAGATGTTGGTGAGGGACTTTTAAAACTTGTAAACCCTGTGGTTGTTTTAAAAGAAGGCGAAAGCCAGATGGAAGAAGGGTGCCTTTCAATACCCGGGGTTCTTTTAAACATCAAAAGGGCAAATAAAGTTGTGGTAAAGGGTTTGAATGAGAAAGGAGAAGAGCTTGAAATCCTGGCAGAAGGTCTTTTATCTCATGCACTGCAGCATGAAATAGATCATCTTCAGGGAATTTTAATAATTGATAGGGCAACTCCTAAGGAAAGAAAAAAAGCCGAGCCTTTGTTGCAAAAGTTAAAAGAGGAGTATAATAATTTTGTAACTGAGAGGCTTTAAAATAAAACATAATTAAGGAGAAAAGAAGTGGCGAAGGCTTACCTTAAAATTAAGGTAGAAATGGGAAAAGAAAGAGGAGTAAGAGATGCTTTGCTCCGTTTTTCTGAGGTGAAGTCAGCACATCTTACGACAGGTGAACAGGATATCTTAGCACTTATAGAAGCAGATAGTTATGAGGATATATTGCTTGCAGTGGTTGATAGGCTCAGAGCTTTAAAAGGTATAAAAAGTACTGTTACTGATCTTGTTCTTGAGTGAATGCTCTTTTGGGGCGTGGCGAAGCGGTAACGCAGCGGACTTTGGATCCGCCATTCGGAGGTTCGAATCCTCCCGCCCCAGTAAGCTAACTGAGGTAGCATGGATATAGGTGAATTTGAACTCATAAGGTGGATTAGGTCTTTGACTTTTTCTCTGCCAAAAAAGTCAATTGTAGGAATTGGGGATGATGCCAGTGTAATAGAAGGAGGAGAAGACTTCTACTACCTTTTCACCACTGATACTCTGGTTGAGGATGTTCACTTCAGATGGGAATTTACCTCTCCTTACCAGGTGGGATGGAAGGCACTTGCTGTTAATGTCTCAGATATTGCTGCAATGGGAGGATGGCCGGAGTTTTCCCTTGTTACCTTAGGAATTCCCAAGAATTTTTCTTTTTCTTTTGTGAAGGAGATTTATTCAGGGATCTTTGATTTATCAGGAAAGGTTGGAGTGGAGATAAGTGGAGGGGATATAGTTTCCTCTCAAATTTTTTTTATAACTTTATCTTTGCTGGGTAAAGTAGAAAAAGATAAGGTTATTTTAAGAAAAGGAGCAAGGATAGGAGATAATGTGTATGTGACGGGAAAGCTGGGGAGTGCAGCCTGTGCCCTTTTTTTTCTTTCCAGGAAGGCACATTACAAAGGAAAGTTTCCTTTTATAAAAAGACTTTTATCTCCACTCCCAAGACTTAATGAGGCAAGAAAAATAGCACAGGAAAAAATTGCCACCTCAATGATTGATATAAGTGATGGACTTTTGCTGGATCTTTCTCATATTTTAGAGGAGAGTAAAGTGGGAGCAGAAATCTGGCAGGAAAAAATTCCAGTGGATGAGGATGTGAAGGAGATATGTCTTGAGGAAGGAAAATCATTTCTTGACTTTGCACTTGGTGGAGGAGAGGATTACGAGCTTTTATTTACCTCTCCTTTTGAAATAGAAAAAGGAGAAAAGCTCCCCTTCACTGTTACCAAAAT
>DRTT01000041.1 GCA_011372105.1 Candidatus Aerophobota bacterium | reverse complement strand
GTTATAGACCACAGTGGAGAAAGTTCCTCCAGGCGGACCTCCGCAGAAAAAGTATATCACTACGGGTCTTTCCTTTGCCTGTGATACCAAAGGTCCTGCGAATAGCACCACCCCAAAGACAAGAACTAATGCCATCAGTAAAAGACCAAGCCTTTTAAACATTTTACTACCTCCCTTCATTTAATACTTTTCCCTGACATCACATACTCCGGTTTTTGTAAACTCCCGGGTTCTAAAAAGCCTTACACTACGCAACTTTTACTTTATCTCTTTGCTTCTTTGAGTTTGCTTTTTTGCTTCTTTAATGACTTTGACTTTACTTCTTTGACTTTCTCTGAAGCTATTTTTCCAGGAGCGAAGGAAAACTACCGTGAAGCTTTCATAAGGAGAGAAAGGAGAGAAAATCGGGAAGGAAAGACTGCGGGGGAAACTTCAGAGAAGAATGCTCTCAATCACCTCACAGGAAAAGGGTAGAAAAGAAAAAGGGTAAGGGTAAGGGAATATCATAAAAGAGAACGCAAAGAGTATGTGATGTCATACCATAAAAATTTGTCTCTTTCTGCCTTCTCCTCTTACCATTTTATATCAAAGAACAAAGAGCTTTTACTATTAAGATTTTTACCTCTAAGTTTTTACGCTTTACGCTGATTCTCTTATTATAAGTTTTGTATCAAGAATCTTTTTTTGAAAGGTATCTTTTTCTTCTGTTATTTTCTTGTGTAAAAGTTTCATTCCTTCAGAACCCAGTTCATACTTGGGAATGTGAACTGTGGTAAGAGGCAGTTCGGCAGAAAAACCAAAGTCAATATTATCAAATCCAACAACAGCTATATCTTGAGGTATTTTATACTTTTTTTCCTTTAAAGCTTTTATTACCCCAAAGGCTACAAGGTCGCTAAAAGCAAAAATAGCTGTAAAATCAGGTTTTGAGGAGATTACCTTTTTTGCTATTTTGTAACCATCCTCCATTCTTAGAGCTCCTTCTCTTACAAGCTCGGGATCAAATCTTATACCATGTTCCATGAGAGCTTCCCTGTAACCTGTCATTCTCTCTCTGGCACTTGATATGTAAGAGGGACCGTTGATAAAAAATATCCTCCTGTGGCCTTTTTTTATAAGATAATCTGTGGCTTCAAATGCACCTTTTACATCATCACTTACGACATAGTCTGCCTTCAAGGGCTCAAAGTGCCTTCCTATTAAAACAAAGGGAACTTTTCGTCTTTTAAGCTCTACAAGGTCCTCAAAATTTTTTTGTGTTGGCACTATGAGAAGTCCATCCACTCTCTTCTGAATTAAAGTTTCAAGGGATTCTTTCTCTCTTTCGTATTTTTCATCTGTATTGCAGAGAATGATGCTGTATCCTTTTTTCCTTGCTGTGTCCTCTATTCCTCTAACTACACTGGGAAAGAAGGGGTTACATATATCAGCAATTACAACTCCAACTGTTGTTGTTCTCCGGGACCTCAGGCTCCTTGCAACTATGTTGGGTATGTATCCAATCCTCCTTGCAACATTTTCCACCTTTTTTCTTGTAAGGGGACTGACATTCGGGTCGTTCCTTAAAACGCGGGAAACGGTGCTTTTGGAAAATCCAGAAAGCTTTGCCACGTCATCAAGAGTCACGTGAGATTTTGGCATCGGTGTTATTATCTCTCTTTATACATTTTTTATGAAAGAGAAAATTATTTTTGACATCGATACTAATATTATCCTCATTTCAACTTTTTGTCAAGCAAGACCTGACCCCCGATTTTACCACTGTCCAAAGAGCCTATATCTGTTAAGTTCGGCAAAAACCTGTGTAGTGGCGGGAACTGCTATCTTCTTTATTTTTTCAAGATTTTTTAAAATCTCCCTGATTTCTTTTTCTCTCATCTTTGCAAGAAGCTCTGCGAACTTCCCTTCTGCTATCCTGAAAACGCATCCTTCAAAAATGGTTCCCACATGCTCTTTTCCCACATAAATTCTCTTTTTTCTCCCCTTCATGTAGGATTTAATGGTACAGGGGTTCTTATCAAGATAATCTCTCATATATTTCTCAATTTCCCCCTCCTTCAAATTATGCCTTTTCACAAACTCCTCACTGTACATTATGTGGGGCTTTGGGTAAATGCTTCCAACAATTTTTATGACCTCATCCTTAACTATTGCGCTCAAATAAGTCCCCTGGCAGTCTCCAGGGCAAAATTCAACCTCAAGAAAATCTTTTTTCTCTGGACAGTCGCCTTCCTTAAGCAAAAGTTCAACATAAAAAAATCCCTTATCTTTAAGATATAAAGCCTTAACCTCTCT
>DRTT01000061.1 GCA_011372105.1 Candidatus Aerophobota bacterium | reverse complement strand
CCAGAAGGAAATGTTCTTATGGAAGGAAGAATACTTGCTGCTCAGTATGTAAATCAGGGTAAGAAGTATACAGCTATATTTTATCAGGACCCTGAAGGACATAGAGGATATTTTACACCGGATGGAAAATCTTTACGAAAAAGTTTCCTGCGCTCTCCACTGCACTATCGTAGAATATCCTCTTATTTTTCTTATAGAAGATTTCACCCTATACTTAAAATTTACCGTCCTCACCTTGGAATAGACTATGCAGCTCCTACCGGGACTCCTGTTTCAAGTATAGGTGATGGAGTGGTTATTTTTGCTGGATGGAATGGAGGATTTGGGAAACAGGTAAAAATTAAACATCCCAATGGATACATTACAAGCTATGGACATCTTTCCAGGATAGCAAAAGGTGTAAGAAGAGGGAAAAAGGTATATCAGGGACAGGTTATAGGATATGTTGGAGCAACCGGGCTTGCTACAGGTCCTCACCTTGATTTTAGAATATCTAAGAACGGAAGGTATTATAACTTCCTTAAAATGAGACTTCCCCGGGCAGCTTCTGTGAAAGAAGCCTATTTTGACGATTTTAATAAAAAGAAAACCCTGTATGTCTACTATCTTGACTTTTTAACAAAGGCAAAGGATAAAGTTGTTCTCTTAGAAGAGCTGCCTGAGGAAAAAGAACTTACCTCTTAGTTTTTCCTCAAATTCATGATTTCAAGCTTGCTTTTTGCCAAATTTGAACTATTATTTTTATCCTTTTTAAAGGACTTCTCTAAGGGAAGAACGATTTGATGGATAAAAGAGTAAAGTTTGCCTCTTATTTTGCAATGTTTACCTTTGGTATGGCAAATGGTTCTCTTGGTCCTCTTCTTATTCCCATAGCAGATTTTTTCAAGTTAGAAGTTGCTCAGGTTGGATATCCTGTTGTGTTTAGCTCTATGGGTTTTTTTACAGCAGGTATTTTTACCTCCTTTGTGTGGAACATTCGTAGGGCTTCTTTTATACTCTTCTTTTTTTCTCTATCTTTATCTGCAGCTTCTTTTTGTATATTCTTTCTCCATACCAGCATAAAGATTATCTTAATTTTTCTTTTTTTAATAGGGTTAAGTGGAGGGATGTTGCACTGTGGAACAAATTCTTTGTTTGCCGAAATTTTTGTTAAAAAAAGGGCAGGTTATCTTAGCCTTTTGCTTGTTTTCTTTGGTTTGGGAGCTTTTTTAGGTCCTCTGGTGGTGGGTGCTATTCTTACTTTTTCTGTGGGCTGGTATATATTTTATTTTTTTCTGGGAACTGTTGCCTTATCTCTTTCCTTCTTTTTTAAAAAAGATATTAAACCAGAAGTTGTAAGGATAAATGAACATTTTTCAAGACATCGTCCGGCGTTATCTTTATTCTTCTGGGTTATTGCTCTTGTTAATTTTCTTGCCATGGGAGTGCAAAGTTCCTATCATTCCTGGATACCTTTTTTTCTGACAAGAGCAAGAGATATTTCACCTGCTGTAGCAAGCTACAGTGTTTCTTTGTTCTGGATCAGTATGATGGGTGGGAGAGCTTTATTTGCTCGATTTTCCCATAAGGTTGATCTTTACATCTCTTTGATTTTTGCAACAGGTTGCTCTGCTTTATTTTTCACGCTTAGTTTTTTAACTGCGGAAATTTTATTAATTGTTTTGTCCCTGATATTTTCAGGAATGCTTTTTTCCTTTGTCTCTCCTGGATTGCGTGCTCTGGGAGGTAATATTTTCTCAGGGCATATTGGATTTGTTATAGGGATTCTTACCGGGATTGGAAGTGTTGGTAGTACTTTTTTGCCCTGGTTTGTGGGCTGGCTCTCTCAGGAAATTGGTATTACATGGGGTGTTCTTGTAATACCTTTCTTTAGTGGTTTAATCTCAGTTGTTCTTTTTAAAATGCGTTCCTCTCAAAAGATTGGCTAAAATTTTTAAATTGGTTTTGCCTTTGTTGACTTTGGGAAGTATTCGGATAGAATAAAAATCCAAACATGTCCTGGAGCGAGAGATTATGAATAAGGAATACATAAAAGATGTGTTAAGAAAAGTAGAGAAAAGAGAGCTCTCCCTGGATGAGGCTTTGGAAAAGCTCAAAGATCTCTGTTTTGAAAATCTTGGTTTTGCAAGAATTGACCATCATCGTGAGCTTCGCAGAGGTTTCCCGGAGGTCATTTTTTGTCAGGGAAAGTCCTTAGATCAGATAAAATCTATTGCTAAAGCCATGCTGGAGAAGAATAAATTGCTTCTTGCAACTCGTGCCAGCAAAGAGGTTTACGAAGTGGTAAGGGAATTAACCGATAAGGTCTTTTATCATCCTGTAGCAAGAGT
>DRTT01000111.1 GCA_011372105.1 Candidatus Aerophobota bacterium | reverse complement strand
TTCTTGTTGAGATAATGAGTAATGTTTTAAGTTACAGTGGAAAGCTCAAAAAAATCACAAGTTCTTTTGAGTTATTTGCGAGAAATAGATATCTTTCTCTGATTTTTCCTTCCCTTTTAATGGGTCTTTTGCCTGTTCCTGCAGGGGCAATGCTATCTGCTCCTCTTGTTCAGGAGGCGGGTAATAAGATGAATTTGAGTGCCGAGACAAAGACTTTTCTTAACTACTGGTTCAGGCATATCTTTGAATTTATATGGCCAATTTATCCAGGAATTATACTGGCAGCTGCTATTTTGGGAATATCTGTTTACAAATTTATCGCAGCTCAACTTCCCTTGTTTCTGGCTTCTGTAGTAGCTGGAGTTTTATTTGGTTTAAGGAAACTTTCTCTTGAGAAATACACCTCTTGTGCACAAGAGGATAATCCAAGGAGTATCAGGAGATTTTTTGCGCTTTTGATGAATATTTGGCCTGTTCTCGGTATAGTTTTTCTTGTGCTCATTTTTAAACTGGATATAGTCCTTTCCTTGTTTTTAATTGTTATCTTTGCTATATTTACAAATAAGAAGATGACAAAGAAACTTCCTCCTATTTTGAAGAGAAGTTTTGAGTGGAGGATTATTTTTTTAATATTTTCTGTCCTGATATTTAAGAAGATGCTGGAGATGTCGGGTATTTTACCTTTTATTCCAGGGATATTTAAGTGGCTGAGAATACCAGAAATTTTTACATTATTTTTTATTCCCTTTCTTATAGGTACAATTAGTGGTCTTTCAATGGCAACTGTAGGAATTGCTTTTCCTGTTTTACTACCACTAATTGGGGAGAATTCTCCCAACCTTACCTATGCTATGCTTGCTTTTGCAGGAGGTGTAAGTGGCTATCTTCTCTCTCCTTTTCATCTTTGTCTTGTTGTGTCTACGGCTTATTTTAAGGCAAGTTTCAGGAAGGTCTGGGAAATGGTGATTTTACCTGTCTTATTCGTAGATTCTGTTGCCTTTATAGTTTTTTATTTAAGCCAGTTCAAATGGTGATAGGTGTTGCAGAGTCGTTGGTTGAAAGGAAAGGATTTGATGCAAAGTGTGACTTTAAAAAATGAAGGCAGGATATATTCTGCAAGTTAATTGGAGGTTATATGAATTAAAGGTTTAAGTAGAGCGAGTAAAAAGTATGCAGCCAAGTTATCTTAGATTATATGAAACCGGAGAACTTGAAAAAAGAATAAATGTTCTTTATAAGATTCTGGAAAATTGCACTCTCTGTCCAAGAGAATGCAGAAAAAACAGGTTAAAGGGAGAAAAAGGTTTTTGCAGGATGGGGAAAGAGCTTGTTATATCGGCTGTCCATCCTCACTTTGGGGAGGAACCTGAACTTGTGGGAAATAGAGTGTTTTGTCTTGTTACAGGGAAAGGCGGGTCAGGAACGATTTTTCTGGCAGGGTGTAATCTTCTCTGTGTATTCTGTCAGAACTGGGAGATAAGTCATCTTTGCCAGGGGGAAAAAATGGAGCCTGAGGAACTTGCAAAACGGATGATTTATCTGCAGGAAAAGGGTTGTTATAATATAAATTTTGTAACTCCCACGCACTTTATTCCTCAAATAGTTGCATCTGTTAAGGAAGCTTGTAAAATGGGATTAAAACTTCCTCTTGTTTATAATTGCGGAGGTTACGAAAAAGTTGAGACTTTAAGACTTTTGGAAGGTATATTTGATATTTACATGCCTGATATAAAATACTCTGACCCGGAAGTGGCAAGAAAATATTCCAATGCGGAGGACTATTTTGAGGTGGCAAAAAAGGCTTTAAAGGAAATGCACAGACAGGTGGGTGATTTAAAGGTTAATGAAGAGGGTGTAGCTTTCAGGGGTCTTATTGTAAGGCATCTTGTTCTGCCAAATGGACTTGCAGGAAGTAAAAAAGTCTTAGAATTTATAGCAAAGGATATCTCGAAGGATACCTATGTTAATATAATGGATCAGTATCGCCCTGAATATAAAGCTTTTGAATTTGAAGAGCTCAACCGACACCCAACTTTTTCTGAGTATATGGAAGTCATAAATATGGCTAAGAGGTTAGGTTTACATCGGGGTTTTGACGCAGATTAGACAATTTTAAAAAGGAGGGAGCGTATGGCAGACCTTAAAGAAATTGCAGAAAACCTTATACAAGGGAAGGCGGATAAGGTAAAAGAGCTTGTGCAAAAAGCAATTGATGAGGGAGAGGATGTTCAGAGGATCTTAAATGAGGGTCTTCTTGCAGGTATGAGTGTGGTGGGAGAAAAGTTCAAGAAAAATGAGTTTTACGTACCAGAGGTTTTAATTGCAGCAAGGG
>DRTT01000040.1 GCA_011372105.1 Candidatus Aerophobota bacterium | reverse complement strand
TATAAATGTTCCCTCTTTGATGATTACTGTGGGAGGAACAATAGGGGCAACTCTCATAAATTTCCCCATGTCAAAGGTTTTTGGGGTGATGAAGGTTGTAAAAAAAGCTTTTTTTCATAAAGAGACCCCCCCTGAAGGAATCATAGCAACACTTGTTGAGTTTGCCCGTATAGCTCGAAGAGAAGGAATTCTTGCTCTTGAGGAGAGGATTTCAGGAACAGATGACCCCTTTTTCCGCAAGGGAGTGCAGCTTGCAGTGGATGGAACGCCCCCTGAGGTGATAAGAGAAATTTTAACCATAGACCTTGAGGCTCTGCAGGAAAGACATAAGGGGGGACAGGATATATTTAACGCCATGGCAACATACTCTCCTGCCTTCGGGATGATTGGGACACTTATTGGTTTAATTCAGATGCTTCGCTCACTGGATGATCCTTCAAAAATCGGTCAGGGTATGGCAACAGCCCTGCTTACAACCTTTTATGGAGCTTTGATGGCAAACCTCGTCTTCTTACCCATTGCCGGGAAGCTCCGGGTGAGAAGTGAGGAGGAGGTTTTAAATAAAAGACTTATTATGGAAGGAATAGTGGCAATTCAATCAGGAGATAATCCTCGTGTTGTTGAGGATAAGTTGAAATCTTTTATTTCACCTGGCATAAGAGATAAGATAAAGGTGGAGAGAAGATAATGAAAAAAAGAAAAAAGAGAAAAACAGAAGAATCCGGAGACCCTGTCTGGCTTACAACTTTTGCAGATGCAATGTCTTTAATGCTTACTTTTTTTGTCATGATTTTTGCAGCAACAAGTTTAAACAAAGGTAAGGTAGAGCAAGCTCTTGGCTCTCTCAGAGGAGCACTTGGAGTTATGGAGAAAACAAAGCCTGCTATTGTTTCTCCTACTCAGATAGTGAGAGAGAGCGAGGCTATTGCGGGGAAAATAAGATACGCTGTTACATCCAGAGGTCTTTCAAGAGAAGTTAGGGTGGAGGTTGTTAAAGGAGGAGTCAGGGTGAGTCTTAGCAGTCCCATACTCTTTGACCTTGGAAAAGCAAATCTTAAAAGGGATATTTTTCCCTTACTTGATGAAATTGCTGCCCTCTTGAGGGAAATTCCCAACGAGATTGTAATAGAAGGTCACACGGACAACCTCCCCATACATACAGAGAGGTTCCCTTCAAATTGGGAGCTTTCTTCTGCAAGGGCAATAAGTGTTGCAAGGTATTTTATAGATAAGGGAATTGCACCTTTAAGGATAGGGGTTGTAGGATACGCAGATTCTCGTCCCCTCTTTCCCAACGATACCCCGGAACACCGGGCAAAAAACAGAAGAGTTGAGATTTTTATCAAGGAAAAGGGAGCTTTTTAAAAATGGAAGGTGAGAAGCCAAAGTCAAGCTTTATGCTTCTTTATGCAAACTTAATGATGCTTTTAATGACCTTTTTTATAGTTCTTGTTTCTATGGGAAGAATAGAGGAGGAAAAAGTTAAAATAGGTATTTACTCCTTCAGACAGGCTTATTTCAGTGGAGGAATTGGTATGCTCTTTGGAGAAAGAGAACCAATTGACTTTGAGTATCTTATAGAGCAGGAGAGAATAAAACTTCAGAAAAAAATCTCCGCATCTTTTGAAAAAACTTTAAAGGAAGGAAAAAATATGGTAGAGATTGTTCCTTCAAAGGAGGGGGTTACTTTAAGACTTCCGGGAAAGATACTATTTGATCTTGGTAAAGCTGAATTAAAAGAGGAGGCAAAGAAGATATTAGATGAGATTATCCCTGTTTTAAAAAGCTACACCTACCCTGTAAGGGTGGAAGGTCACACGGACAACCTCCCCATACATACAGAGAGGTTCCCTTCAAATTGGGAGCTTTCTTCTGCAAGGGCAATAAGTGTTGTCAGATATCTTGAAAGGAAGGGTCTTCAACGAGACCTTCTCTCTGCTGTTGGCTATGGGGAGTATCGTCCTCTTTTCCCTAATGATACCCCCGAGCACAGAGCAAAAAACAGAAGAGTGGAGATTAAAATTATTCTTCCTTAAAAAATAAAAGGAGGAGGTTTAAAATGCCTGAGGAGGATGCAAGAGAGAAAGATACAAGAGGAGAGGATGCAAGAGAAGAAAATACAAGAGAGGAAGATGAAAAAAAATTATCCGGGAAGTTCAATCTTTCCTCTATTATAAGGTGGACAGGGATAGTGGCAGCAATTCTTGTTGCCTCTTATTTTGTGGTGGAGAAGGTGGCAACCCCTGTTTTATCTCCTGAAAATACTTCTGGTAAGACAACCGAATCTTTATCATCTCAACCAGAGGAGGAAAAAATAGGTCCTATATATGAATTTGAGC
>DRTT01000099.1 GCA_011372105.1 Candidatus Aerophobota bacterium | reverse complement strand
CAGTTTTATTTTAGGACGACGGATGTGACGGGGGTGATAAAGTTACCGGATGGGGTTGAGATGGTGATGCCAGGGGACAATGTAGAGGTAGAGGTTGAGTTAATAAAGCCGGTGGCATTGGAGGAGGGGTTAAGGTTTGCGATAAGGGAAGGAGGAAGGACAGTTGGAGCTGGTGTTGTTACAAAAATAATAGAATAAGAGGTGTGAGGTTTTAAATATGATACCTGCACAGAGGATAAGGATAAAACTAAAAAGTTTTGACCACAGGATACTTGACAAATCTGTAGTAAATATTGTAAACACAGCTAAAGAAACCGGGGCTAAGGTAGTAGGACCTATCCCGCTTCCTACTAAGATTAGCAGATGGACAGTGCTTAGATCGCCGCATATTGATAAAAATTCAAGAGAGCAATTTGAAATAAGAATTCATAAAAGGCTTATTGAAATATTGGAACCCACACAACAAACAATAGATGCTTTAATGCAGTTAGAGTTGCCTGCAGGAGTAGAAGTAGAAATAAAGGTCTAAAAAGGGAGTGAAGGAAAATGAAACTTGAAGGTTTAATAGGAAAAAAATTGGGAATGACAAGAATATTTGATGAAGAAGGAAATGTTATTCCGGTTACAGTGTTGCAGGTAGGTCCTTGTGCAGTTGTTCAGGTAAAGACTGTTGAAAGAGATGGATACAATGCAGTGCAATTGGGCTTTGAACCAAAAAAACTTACCAAGTGTACATTTCCTATGATTGGACATTTTTTAAAAGCGGGTCTGGATACAGGGTTTTATGTTTTGAGAGAATTTAAAATAGAAGATCCATCAGAATTTAAACCAGGACAATACATTTCTCTTTCAGATTTACCCTTAGAAAAGGGAATAAAAATTGATGTTACAGGAACTTCAAAGGGAAGGGGATTTACAGGTAGTATAAAGAGATGGAATTTTTCAAGACAGCCTATGAGCCATGGTGCAAAACAGGTTCATCGTAAAAGAGGTTCAAGTGGAGCAAGCACATTTCCAGGAAGGGTTATTAAAGGGCAAAAAATGCCTGGACACTATGGAAATGAAACAGTAACAGTTAAGAATTTAACAGTAGTGGATATAGTTCCTGAAAAAAATTTGCTTTTGGTTAAAGGTGCTGTTCCTGGATGGAATAATGGATATGTAATGGTTTATTTTAAAGAAGAGAGGAGTTAAAAAATGGAGGTTATAAAGGCAAAATTAATTGATGGTTCGGCTAATATAGTTGGAGAAATAGAACTTCCTTCAGATTTATATGGAATTACTCCAAAGATTGGAATTTTACATGAGATTGTTAGGTGGCAGATGGCAAGATGGAGAGCGGGAACAGCTTGCACTAAAACAAGAGGTGAAGTAAGAGGAGGAGGAAGAAAGCCTTGGCCTCAGAAACATACAGGAAGGGCAAGGCAGGGTTCTATCAGAGCACCTCAGTGGGTTGGTGGAGGTGTGGTTCACGGACCAAAGCCGAGAAGTTATGAGTTTAAATTGAATAAAAAAGTAAGAAGATTGGGACTGAAAATGGCTCTTTCTTCAAGGGCTCTGGCAAATAGAGTTTATGTAGCTGAAGAATTTCCTGTTAAAGATAAACCCAAAACAAAAATTTTAAAAGGATTTTTAGATAGCTTGGGAATAAATGATGCTTTAATCGTTGTTCCTGAAAGAGATATGAAATTAGAAAAGAGTGCAGATAACTTACCTAAGGTTAAGGTGTTGGCAGTTGAAGGATTAAATGTTTATGATATTTTAAATCACCAAAATTTAATTTTAGCAAAAGATGTTTTACCAAAAATAGAGGAGCGTTTAAGGAGATAAAGAATGAGAGATCCAAGGAAAGTTATTTTAGCACCTATTATTACTGAAAAGTCCATGTATCTGAAAGAGAAATACAATCAAGTTAGTTTTTGGGTAGATCCTTCTGCGAATAAAATTGAAATAAAAAAAGCAGTTGAAGATCTTTTTAAGGTTAAAGTGTTAGATGTGCAGACTATTAGAGTTAAAGGTAAGCCTAAGGGAGGGTTTAGAAATCCTGGTAGAACTTCAATAAGAAAAAAAGCCATAGTGAGACTTGCAGAAGGACAAACCATAGATTTTTTTGAAACTTTATAAACAAGGGGTGAAAAGATATGCCTATTAAAAAATACAAGCCAACTTCACCTGGCAGAAGATTTATGAGTTGTTTGGTTGATCCAGAACTTGCTAAAAAGGAACCAGAAAAGAGTTTAGTTGAGCCTCTAAAAAAGACAGGTGGTAGAAATAATTATGGAAGAATTACTGTAAGATTTAGAGGAGGTGGGCATAAGAGACTTTATCGTATTATTGACTTCAAAAGAGACAAAGACGATAT
>DRTT01000117.1 GCA_011372105.1 Candidatus Aerophobota bacterium | reverse complement strand
TGGGGAATAAAAAATGTGAAAGTGGAAAGTTTTCTCCCTGCAAATTCTTTTAAAAAAATAGAAATCACGCAAAAACCTGAAATAGCCTTTTGTCTATGGGAAGAGGAAAAAATCCACAAATTAAATATTTTTGCAAGCAAAGAAGGGAAAATTTTTGGTACCTCATCCTTACAGAAGTATCCCTTTGTTTTAAAAAAAGAAATAAAAGATAAACTTTTTACAATGGCAAAAATCTCAGAACTAAGGGACAGGCATCTTTTAAATTTCAATCCTCTGGAAATTGAGAAAATTGAAATAAGACATAAAAAAAACCTCATAGTACTTGAAAAAAAGAAAAGAAGATGGAAAATAAAAGCTCCTTTTGAGAAATTAGCCGACAATCCAAAAATATGGAAGGTCCTTTTTTCCATAAAGGATCTTGAATTTAAAAAAGTTATAAAAGAAAAATTAGATAATCCTTTAAAATATGGATTTCAAAGTCCACTACTTGAAATTGCTCTCTGGGAAAAAGGAGGGGAAAAACCGGGAATTATAAAGTTTGGAAGTTTAAAAGACGAGAAATCTGTTTTTGTCACAAGCAGTCTTCGCCAGGGAGTTTATCTTGTGGATTCTGATTTTTTAGCACAAATCCCGGAAAAGGCATCAGATGTTGAATACAGAAGATAAGATAGAAGAAGAAACTTCCTTCCTTACAGTATCATAAACCTTTCTTAAAGAAAGACCTTTTTCACTTGCAATTTTCTTGCAGTCTTCATATTCAGGAGAAAAATTCATCACCCTCCCGTTTAAAACTCCCAGTTTAACTTTCACCTCACCAAGAGAAGTTTTAAAATTTTCCACCTTCCTCTCAAGTTTTCTTCTCTCAGCGTAGTTTATCCTTATACCTAAGGTGGTGGTCTCTGAAAAAATTACCTCCAGAATGTTTTCCTTGTTTTGTTCTTCGCAGATAACCGTCAGGATATTCCCTGGGCGATTTTTCTTCATATAAACAGGAACCAAGAAGACATCAAGTGCTCCTTTTTCAAAGAGAGAGTTCATAATATAATCATAAAATTCGGGGTTCATATCATCTATGTTTGTTTCAAGAACAACAACATAATCTCTTTCAAAAGAAGATACTCTCTCTCCTATCAATAACCTCAGCACATTTGGAGAAGAAAGCTCTTTCTGTCCTGCTCCATATCCAACTTTATCTATTTTGATCTCGGGTAACAAACCGTAAGAGGAGGAAAATCCTTTAATTATAGCTGCTCCTGTTGGAGTGGTGAGCTCCACCTCTACATTTGAGGAGTAAATAGGAACCCCTTTCAAAACTTCAAGAGTAGCAGGAGCAGGAACAGGCAACTCTCCATGAGCTGTTTTAACTTTCCCCCCTCCAAGATTTATCTTAGAAGAAAAAACCTCATCTATTCCTATCCTGTAAATCCCAGCAACCGAGCCCACAATATCAATTATAGTATCAGGAGAGGAAAGTTCATGCATGTGCAGACTGTCAAGGCTTTCCCCGTGAATTTTTGACTCTGCCTGTGCAAGAGTTAAAAAAATCTCTTTGCTTTTCTTCTTTACCTTCTCCTCAAGAGAGGAGTTTTCTATAATTTTTATAATTTCCGAAGGACGATAATGACTCTTGGGAGGGAAAATTACATCAACTTTTGTTGCAACCACTCCTTTTCTTTTAACTTTCCTTCCCACAACCTTGCAATCTCTCAAACCCAGCCTGTTAATAACATCCTCAAGAAAACTAAGAGAAAGTCCTGCATCTACAAGTGCGCCCAGAACCATATCTCCGCTTATTCCAGAAAAGCAATCAAAATAAGCAATTTTCATTTCTCCCCCCTATTCATTTGATTAATAAGAGAGGCAATATAACCTGCTCCAAAGCCGTTATCTATATTAACCACTGCAATTCCAGGACTGCAACTATTAAGCATACCAAGGAGAGCTGAAATTCCACCAAAATTTGCTCCATATCCTATACTTGTAGGAACAGCTATAACAGGTTTTTCCACAAGTCCCCCCACAAGACCAGGAAGTGCTCCTTCCATTCCCGCCACTACTATTAAAACATTGGCACTTTTTAAAAGTTCTTTTTCCTCCATTAAACGATGCACTCCTGCTATTCCCACATCATACAAAGTCTCAACCCTGTTCCCCATAACTTCAGCTGTGACCTTCGCCTCCTCTGCAACGGGGATATCTCCTGTTCCTGCAGAGATAACAAGAATAAATTTTTCCCTATTTTTCACAGACTTTGGTTCCCCTGCAACAACCACTCTTGCTACAGGATGATAAAAGACCTTATCGGTTAATTCCCTTACCACTTCGTAAACCTCTTTGCTGGCACGAGTTGCAAGAAGCAATTTATTCTTCTCCAGCATGGCTTTAGCAATAGAT
>DRTT01000170.1 GCA_011372105.1 Candidatus Aerophobota bacterium | reverse complement strand
AGAGAAAATTTAAGAGATTTGCAGGAAGAAATGGAAAGTGGTAAACTTGAAAGGGCTAAAAATAATGTGATAGTGCTATTGTGGAGGAAATAATTCATGAGATATAAAAAAATCACAAAAGAAAAGCTTTTAAAAGCTGTTAGAAAGGAGCTGGGAATAGAAGAAGAGCCTGAATCCATTAAGGAATTCTTGAAGAAAAACAGATTTACTACAGAAAAGGAATTTGTTAAAAGAGCTTATAGATGGGTGCTAAAAAGGGAGGCAGATCCTGAGGGACTGGAGCATTACCTTTCAATGCTAAAGAAGAAGAAACTTTCAAGAGTAGGGGTGGTGCTAAGGCTTTGTTTATCAGAAGAAGGAATGGAAAAAGGTGTCGCAGTAAAAGAAGTGGAAAAAGTGATGAAAGGTGTATTTAAAAAAAGTGGAATTTTTAAAAATAGGCTGTTAAAAATAGGATTAATAAAGATACTTGAATGGAAAATAAAAGAAGAAGAAAAAGAAAAAGAAAAAGAAGAGGGAGAGTTTAGTGAGAGGGAAGAAGTGCTTTTTATGGAAAGATTTAGGGGATCACCAGAGAAAATAAAAGAACATTTTAAAAGGCGGGTATTCCCTTTAGTAAAGGAAGTAATTTCAAGGTTTGATAGAGAAAAGTTAAAAGCTATTGACTTAGGATGTGGAAGAGGAGAGTGGTTAGAACTATTAAGAGAGGAAGGGATTTTCTGTGAAGGAGTGGAGTTAAATAGAATATTGGTAAAAGATCTTATAAAAAAGGGATTTTTTGTACAAAGGAAAGATGCACTTGAGTTCTTAAAAAGCCAAGAGGAGGAAAGCTTTCATATAGTGAGTGGATTTCACCTGATAGAGCATTTGCCAGTAGGAAAAAGAACCAGGTTGTTAAAAGAAGTGTATAGGGTGCTTAAAAAAGGAGGAATTGCTTTATTTGAAACACCAAATCCAAGAAACATATTAGTAGGGGCTGGAGACTTTTACCGAGATCCCTCACACTTAGTGCCGGTGTTTCCAGATACATTTGAATTTATGGGAGAAATAGCAGGTTTTGAAGAGTCTATAGTATTTTTTTATGAAGAAGAAGGACTTATACCAGCAAAAAAGGTAAGGTTTGATAGTCTTGAGGATTACCTCAGAGTCTCAAGGAACTATCTCTGGGTAGGAAAAAAGAAATGAAAGTAGCCATAGTTGCTCCTTCACCAATACCCTTTCTCATAGGAGGAGCAGAAAAGCTTTTCATGGGAATGTTCTATAATTTAAATAAATATACTCCTCATAACGTTGAATTGATAAAAGTGCCTGTGAGAGATCAGGAGTTCTGGGGTTTGATAGAGGGATATAGAAGGTTTTATCACTACAATCTGGAACATTTTGACATAGTAATTACTACAAAGTATCCTGCATGGATGGAAGGACACAAGAATCGCCTTATATACATGCAGCATCCCTGTAGAGGTGTATATGAGCTTTACAGATTTTGTGGAAAGAGCAAAAACTGGAGGAAAATAATAAAACGCTATAAAGCACTTAAAAACCTGGGAAGATTGCTTGAAAAGGTGTTTGAGGAAAAATGGATAGAAAGGGAATTAGGAGAAGAACTGATTGAAGAGTTGTTTTATTTAAAAAAAATGGGAGAAGCTGAGGAAGCATGGGAATTTCCAGGAGCTCTTACAAGGGCAATAATAAAAGCACTTGATAGAATAGCCCTTGAAGGAGCAAAATATGCAGCAATATCAAAAACTGTAGCCCTTAGAAAAGGATACTTTCCACAAGGAGCACAAGTAAAAATAATTTATCATCCAACTAATTTAGAAGGGCTCTGCTCAAAGGGATATGAATATATTTTTACAGTAAGCAGGCTGGAAGGACTTAAAAGGATTGATTTGCTTATAAAAGCTTACAAAAAGGTGAAAAGCAAGTTACCATTTTTAATTGCAGGAACCGGAGGACAGGAAGATTACCTGAAGGAGCTTGCCAGAGAGGACAAAAGGATAAAGTTTCTTGGATTTGTTTCTGATGAGGAATTAATAGAGCTTTATAGTAAGGCGCTTTTCGTGCCTTTTGTTCCTTATGAAGAAGACTATGGGTTGATTACCCTTGAGGCAATGCAGAGTGAAAAGACAGTGCTTACTGTGGAGGATGCAGGAGGGCCTGTTGAGCTTGTTGAGCATGGAAAAACAGGACTTGTGATAAAGCCAGAAGTAGAAGAAGTAGCTTCAGCAATGCAGTGGCTCGTTGATCATAAGGATAGCACCATAGAAATGGGTAGACTGGCAAGAGAAAGGACAAAACACATTAATTGGGAGAACTTCTGCAAGGAACTTCTTGGGGAAGCAAAAACAGAAGGAATTATGGTTGTGGTAGGAAAAATTCCTCTTTCAAAGGAAAAAAGAAAAAAGAAACTTCTTGTGCTT
>DRTT01000151.1 GCA_011372105.1 Candidatus Aerophobota bacterium | reverse complement strand
TTTTAAGGATTGTATCTATTAAAGCCATGTGCTCTTCCAGAGTTTCTTTGAAGCCAGGATTTATACGCTGAAAAATTTTAATAAAATCATGGATCTGAGAGTACATCTCCTTTAATTTCCTGTTTTTGCACGAGTCTACTATTAAAAGATGGAGCTTTTTATCTGTTTCAAATTTTATTTTTCTTTTACCGTTTGTAATTTTTCCCTGAAGTTCTTTTTTCATTTTTTTCTTTAATTTTTCCAGTTCATTGAAATTTATGTTCTCCATGCCATCTTCAAGTGCGTAAATTTCAAATATTTTTCTTATTTCATATATTTCCTGCACATCTTCAAGTGACATTTCTGTGACATAATATCCTTTTCTCGGACTTATGGTGACAAGCTTATCCTTTGCTAATCTATTTAAGGCCTCCCTTACAGGAGTCTGACTTATCCCAAATTCTTCTGCTATTTTTTGAATGTCAATTCTCTCCCCAAACCCAAACTCAAGATTTATAATTTTATCCTTTATTATGTTGTATATTTGATCTACCAGGCCATTTTTTAACATTCTTATTATCCTTTTTAATTTTCAGTTAAGCCAGTTTTGGTTAAATAGATTATATCATATTTATTTGCCAAAGTGATGTCAACAAGGTTTTTTTAAAAATTTTTCCTTTGTATTTTGGCGTGCGCTTCAGGCTTTATTTTAGCTTTTATCAGGATAAGGTAAAGTTATCCCACCTGAGGGGATTATATAAAAACTTGCATCTTTCCCGTACTCCTCAAGAGCTATTGATATAGCCTCGTCTAAGGTATTTGCAGGTGTGAAGAAAAGCTTCCTCACACGGGAGGGTGGAAGGGAAGATACAAATATTACCTTTGCTTTTTCAAGAAGCATTCCTATTGCTGCGGCTTTGTGCCCACCGAGGACAAATTCTTTTTTCAGTTTTTCCACAGGATCGCGAAAAGAAGTTGCCTCGAGCATCCACTCTTCAAAAATTTTATCACCAAATCCTTCCCTGCACTCTCCCACAAGAATTATAGTCCCTCCTTCTTTCACTGCGTATTTTGCATTGTCAAGGGCTTTTTGTGCCTGATACACATTTATATCCTTTGGATATCCTCCACAGCTTACAATGACGATATCGGCTTTTTGTTTTATTTTTACTTTAAAACATGTATCAGCCACCTCACATCCTTTCCGATGAGCAAAGGTTTTATCCCCTGCAAAAGCTGCTACAACCTCTTTTTGAGGGTTAAGGACGACATTTAATATAAACTCAATTCCCACCTTTTCTCCCACCTCTTCAATTGCTTCTCTTGT
Organism: Candidatus Aerophobota bacterium; assembly: GCA_011372105.1. The sequence goes on along the minus strand of DRTT01000151.1, from coordinate 1,185 downwards.
GGGATTCCCATCAAGTTTTCCTGCACAGGATAAAGGTGAGAGCATGAGTTTGTGGGTTTCCGATATAGAAATCTTTGAAGATACACCGGGCATTATAGATTTTGCGCCACCTGTGTATCCTGCAAAATAATGAGGTTCAATGTTACCAAGGCATATTTTCACATCTGCCCTGTTTACCTCTTTGAATATTTCAACAGGGATTCCTGATTTTGTTTTGCCAAGGCTTACACAGTTTTCTTTTTCGTGGTCTATGCATCTGTAATTTTCGTATATTTTTTCTCCAACAAGGTATTTTTTTTCTTCTTCTGTATGTTTTCTATGGGCACCAAGGGCAAATATGATTTTTATGTTCTTCCTTTTCACCCCTGCCCTTTCAAGTTCATTTAAAAGAGGTGGAAGCATCTTAGAAGAGGGGGTTGACCTTGTTATATCACTTGTTATTATGGCAACTTCGCTTTTTGGAGAGACAATTTCAGCAAGGGGGGCAGATTTAACTGGGTTTTTCAGTGCATTCTCTATAATGGTTTTTTCATCTTCTTCGGGGGTTATCTTTTCCGGCAAGAGAACTCCCAGAAGATTTTTTTCATCTAACTTGAATTTAATCTCCTTTTTCCCGTAAGCTAAAGTGAACTCTCTTTTGCTCATTTTACTCCTCATAAGAAGGTTTTCTACCAAGAAGCTCAAATACTTTTTTTTCTGCCTCAATCATAGGGTGATTTAAACCCTGAGACCAGAGACGATTAAGCACAACTTTGCCACTTTTTTGTTCTAAAGTCCACTCCCTGGCAAATCTTCCTGATTCAATATCTTTCATCATATCCTGAAAAATCTTTTTTATGCTTTCACTTGCTATCCTCGGACCCCTTGTGAGCTGTCCATACTGACTTGTGGGAGAGTGAAGCTTGAGCTGTGCCCAGATTCCTTTTTCTGCTGCAGCTCTGAATGTTTCAGCATCCTCTCCTGAGGCATAAAGTTCCAGAACCGCCACTTCAGGAGAACAGCCTGCCTCAACCATCACCTCAAAGGCAAGACGCCTCATGAATATAAGGCATGTCCCCCTTATCTGCTCACCCAGAAGGTCTGTTTTTGTCTCCTCTTCAAAACTTGACTCTATCGCTCCTGCCCGTGTTGCACCTATTGCCTTGGCAAGGGCAAGCACTATATCTTTTGCTTTTCCGGAAAAGT
>DRTT01000037.1 GCA_011372105.1 Candidatus Aerophobota bacterium | reverse complement strand
CTACCTTCAAAAAGAGAATATAAAAGAATTTTCCCACCTTGTTGGTAGTTTAAATACAGGAGAGTAGTTTGCTTGCCTGGATAAAGTTTGTAGTGTGCAGTGTAGCTCTCATCTGGTGTGGATACAGGGTCTCCTATCTTGGAGATGTTATATGTGAGAAAACCCACATCACAAGAACTATTATGGGTTTTGTTATTCTTGCTGGTGCAACGTCTGCACCTGAGTTTATAACAAGTGTTGCCTCTGTTGCAATTGTTAACTTGCCTGATTTTGCTGCAGGAGACATTTTTGGGAGTATAATTTTAAATCTGGGAATTATTGCCATACTGGACCTTGTGGAGGGAGAAGGTCCTCTCACTCTTAGGGTTCATCAGAAACAGATTCTTTACGCAGGTTGGACAGGTATTTTTTTAGGTATTGCCGCCTTCTCTATTTTAATGAGAGTTTTTGCAAAAATTAATTATAGTTTCCTGGGTTTTGGCTGGGAAAGTTTTGCCCTTCTTTTTCTTTTACCTATAGCACTTTTCTCCATATTTAATATGGAAAGGTTTCTGGAAAAAAGCGAAAAAGAGGCTAATTCACAGGAGAAAATATACGAGCATGTAACCTTAAAATCAGCTTCTTTAAGACTTGTTTTTTATCTTGGGGCAGTTGTGGTGCTTGGAGTGTGGCTTTCCCATATAGGCAAGGAAATAGTGGAGGTTATGGGGTGGAGCGAGGTTATTGTGGGGACTTTTTTTCTTGGAATGGTCACCTCTTTTCCTGAATTAATGGTTTCTCTCAGTGCCCTGCGGTTTGATGTGGATATGGCTGTTGGGAATATTCTTGGAAGTAACTTTTTTGATATGATGATTATTCCCCTTTGCGATGGTTTTATAAGGGGGAAGGCTTTTCTTTCTCTTGTCAGGATGGATAATCTTTTCACCATTCTTCTTGCTATAATCCTGCTTTGTATCCTGATGGTGGGTCTTATTTCACGCTCAAGGAGATGTTTTCTAAGACTTGGCTGGGACGCAATAGCTATGCTTTTTGTCCTTTGTGCAGGAGGGTACTTTTTGGTATCAATTGCGGGATAGAAGAATTTGGGTTGACGAGAGGGTTTTTATTTAATTTAATATTATAAAGTGTTAATTAAGTTATAAAAAATTTAAAAGGGGAAAGATATGGTTATGAACCTTGAGGAGAAGTGGGAAAAAGCTTTAAAAGAAACAAAGATAATAAGATATCGTCTTAGAAACCTTTTAGCTTTTGATTCCACAGAGCTTCCTTATATAGTTCTCAGCCCCTCTTGTGTAAATCTGGGAGATACTGTGGTGAGGAAGGGTAAGGTGATAGTTCACAGACCTTTGATAATACTTCCCTACGGACCTTTTGCCCAATTTGAGGGGTTTGATTTTGAGGATGATTTCAGTCTGACAGGGGATGACATTCGCAGATTTTTACTTATGAGGGGTGTTTCCTTTCCTTCTTTAAAGTATAAAAATGAGACTTATGAGCTTGATATTTTTGAAGGAGACCTTGAGAAAGCCATCACCTATTTTTCTGATCAACTTGAAAGAAAAGAGGATGTATACTCCGGTCTTATAACAGGACCTGAAGATGCCTGGCAGTTTTCGGTTCTTATTTATGTTGCAGCCATGGCTGCAAGGTCTGCTTCAAGCGATATAGAGCAGATAATGGAGGAACTTCGCAGAAGGAGTAAAAATTAAAAGTTTTCTTCTCTTTCACCTCTGTAGGTTACAAAACTTGTGGGAGATTCCCACACCTTTACCTCATAGAGGGGAAGTTCTTCTTTTAACCTCTCCCATATCCACAAAGCTATATTTTCAGTGGAAGGCTGAGGGAGGAGGTCGTTTAAATAAGTGTGGTCAAGTTTTTTTATGACTTTTTCCTCCACTATCTTTTTTAATTCAACAAAATCAAAGGCAATCCCATCTTTTTGAAGGGGTGCCTTTAAGGTTACCTGAACTTTCCACCTGTGGCCATGTAAGTTTTCACATTTTCCCCTGTAGTTTATTAGCCTGTGAGCCGCATCAAATTCAAACTCCTTTGTTACAAGCATCTTTTTTATCCTTTATTTTTATTTTCTGTCAGGTTTACAATTCTTACTTTTGCAAATTTTAACTTATCAATTAAAATTTAATTATATAATTTTATTTTGCAGACTTTAAAATGCAAACACGGGAAGTTAAAAATTACCGGGAAGAAAAAAAAGGAAAAGATAAATCAATCCCCTTTATAATTATCACCTCTTTTTTCTTTTCCTTTCTTTTTGCTCGTCTCTGGGTAACTCTCACCAAAGCCGATAAAATAGAGCATTATGGAGATACAACCATTCTGGGAAGGATTCTTGTTATTAAGGGGATTCATATTCATCATTTTCTTTACGGAGTTTTTCTTTTGTGTGTCGGGGGATGGATTGCACTTAATTATCCGAAAAAGGGTATGAAGAAAGTTGCTGCTCTTCTTTATGGTATAGGGCTCGGATTTTTTCTTGATGAGATTGGTTTTATTCTCACCTGGGGAGAATACTGGTCATCCCTAACT
>DRTT01000018.1 GCA_011372105.1 Candidatus Aerophobota bacterium | reverse complement strand
TGGGGGGCCTTTTTATAACAGGCCCCACCAATACCAATGTTATGGATCTTCGGATAATTCTTGTTGGGAAGTAAGTTAGAAGAGAGATGCGCTAAGTCCCCCGTCCACAAAAATAATCTGGCCTGTTATGTAATCAGAGGCATCGGATGCAAGAAACACGACTGTTCCATTTAAATCTTTCATGGCATCTCCTTCTCTTCCCATGGGAATTCTTTTCCTCACCCAGCTTACCCATTCTTTATCAGAGAAAAGGGGTTTTGTCTGGGCAGTTTCAAAATAACCTGGGGCAATACAGTTAACGCATATATTATACTTTGCCCATTCAACAGCAAGTCCCTTTGTAAGCTGAGCAATCCCACCTCTTGCTGCAACATAGGCAATTATTCCCGGTATACCAAATTTTGATGTTTCAGAACCTATGTTTATAATCTTCCCCTTTATCTTTTTCTCAATCATAACCTTTGCAACCTCCTGAGAGCACAGAAAAGCTCCCCTTAAAATGGTATTTACAACAGTTTCCCACTCGTCAAGAGTCACATCAAGAGCAGGTTTTCTCACAATTGTTCCTGCATTGTTTACAAGGATGTCTATTCGAGAAAATTTTTCCACAACTTTTTTAACCATTTCCTTAATACTTGAGGGATCTTTCACATCAAGCTTCACAGGCAAAGATTCAACTTTTTTTTCTCTTATTTCCTGAGATACCTGGTGCAGTGCTTCTTCAGTTCTTCCTGTTACAACAATGTTTGCTCCTGCCTCTGCAAGAGCAAGAGCCATTCCCTTTCCAAGCCCTCTTGTTGAACCTGTGACAATGGCAACTTTCCCTCTTAGAGGTTTTTCAGATTTGTGGTTCATGCCTTTCCTCCTTTTTTGATAAGATTTTTTATCCTTAAAAGGTCATTTAAGGTTATGTTTTTGTTCCATAGGAAAAAAGTTGAGTTATTTTGAAGAAGAGGCTCTTTGTCAAGAGGGAGGGAGGTTTTCTCTAAGGCTTTTTTAAACTCAGCTGTTCCAGGGATTGGTGAAAATTCTGCTATTTTCAAAGTTACACCTTCTTTAAGGACAAATTTAACGGTCTGCATTACCTCTTCAAGAGTTTGCTCTGGCAGACCAACCATTATGTAAACACCAATATCTTTTCTTTTGTAGCCTGCATTTACAAGGATTTTTATAGCTTCTAAAAGGTCACTTTCTGTAACTTTATTGCAGGAGGTTTTTTGAATTTTGGGGCAGACCGATTCAAAAGAAAGCCTTATGGTTTTAAATCCTGCAGCATAAAAAAGCTTTGCTATTTTTCTGTCTACAAATCTTGTATGAAGACCATTGGGGGTGTGAAATCTTACCTTTCCTTTAAATTTCTTTATAACTTTCTCAAGAATGGGAATTATGTGTCTTTCAGGATTTAAAAGAAGGGCATCATCATAAAAGGCGATATCTTTCACTTTAAGTTTTTCCACATAGTATTCTATTTCAGCAATAACTTTCTCGGGAGGGTACTGGATGAATTTTTCTTCAAGAAGGTGGGATGCACAGTAGCTACATCTTAAAGGACATCCTCTTGAGGTCAGCATTGCAACTGATTTTACATCCCGAAGAAGATGGTAGGAGGGAATGGTCCTTTCATCTTCCTTTTCCAGGTGGATTTTTGAATAATCTCTTCTTATCCCACATATCCCGTCAAGAATTTTTAAAAAGGAAATCTCTCCTCTTCCCTTTACAACATAATCTGCACCGGAAAGTTTTCTTGCATGTTCAGGGCACAATGTGGCATATATCCCACCTAAGACTATTGGGACAGAGGGAAATCTTTCTTTTATTTTTCCTATCACCTCAAAGACTCCGGGATACCAGTAGGTCATGCCTGATGTTATCCCAACTGCAAGAAGAGGGAGAGGGACTTTTGAGAGTTCCTCTTCAAATATATCCGGAGGAATACCGTATCTTTTGTATTTTCGGGGAATATCTTTAAGCAGGATGGGTTTTTCAACCTCCTGGGAGAAAAACTTGCCACAGTCAAATTCCCTCTGAGAGAAAAAATTATATTTTTTCTTTAAGAGAGGATGGTTTCTCTCAAGGCAATTTACAATGTGAACTCTATATCCAAACCTTTCAAGGAAAGAGGCAATTTTTAAAAGGCCAACAGGTTTTAGCCACAAATCATAAGCAGCAAAATCATATATCCAGGGATTAACAAGTAGTACATTCATTTTTTTAAAAAGCATAAAACAGTTTTTAAAAAATTTCAACTCTGAGTGAACACTTGTTAAAAAATAGCACATTTTTTTCAAATCTTTGTTTATAAGCTTTTGTATTTATTTTGTTAAGAGTCAATAAAATATAGTTTTTCAGGTTTTTAAAAGAACTTGACAAATTTTCAATATATGATATTTTGTTCAAAAAGGTAGGATGAAATGATAGAAGATAAAGACCTTCTTATAAGAGTTGCCTGGCTTTATTATGAGGAGGGTCTAACCCAGGATGAAATTGCCCGCATCTTCTCCCTTTCCAGGTCAAAGGTGGTGAGAATTTTAAAAAGAGCAAGGGAGGAGGGAATAGTTATTTTTCAGATAATAGGTAATGGAACAAACCGTCTTTCTCTTGAAAGAG
>DRTT01000119.1 GCA_011372105.1 Candidatus Aerophobota bacterium | reverse complement strand
GCCATAGCAACAGCAAGATAGGTTTTTCCCGTTCCTGCAGGACCAATGGCAAAAACAACATCATTTTTTCTTATGGCTTCAACATACCTTTTCTGTCCTTCTGTGTAAGGTCTTATTTTTTTACCGCGAGGTGTTGTGATAACAACATCAACAAGATAATCCTCAAGATGGTAATCCTTGCCCTCTTTTATTCTCTTTAAGGCAAGCTGGATGTCTCTTTTTTCAGGACTGTGCCCCTTCTGAAGCTGCTCTATAAAATCTTCAACAAGCTTTTTAGCTTTGTCAACAGATTCATCCTCACCTTTTATTTTCAGAGAATTATCCCTTAACACAAATTCAACTCCAAGATTTTTCTCTATTAATCTCAAATTTTCGTCTTTTTTACCAAAAAGAAGGGGTATGTCTGAAAAGTCCTTTATCTTTATTTTCGCCACTTTCATACCCGGAGATTACCTCCTGTATGGTCTTTTTATTATCTAAATTAAAGTTTTACTGTCAACCTCAACTTTTTCTCTTATCTTTTGAAAGTTTTTCCTCTCTTATTCTTTTCAAAACATCACCGGAGATAAGATGATAGACAAATGGCTTTGCCCTGGGAGAGTAACTTTTACTTATAAAATTAAGGGAGGTTTTAACCTCTTTAAGAAAGTTTTTGGGGGAGACAGGGATAATCCTCTCATCAAGAACCGTCATCCCTTCGGCAAGGTCTGAGGTTATAACATAGATAAGGCTATAATTTGACCTATGCTTTGCTATGAAACTTTCAATAAAAGAATCTGCCGTCTTCCCTTTTCCTGTGTATACGACACTTACAAGAGGTGAAACTTCCTCTTTTCTCTCTGCTCCTTCTCCTCTGTAAGCATCAAATACAATGCATGCCTTTATGTTTTGCAAAGAGCAGTGACTGCAAATCATCTCCACAAGCTTTGCCTGTGCCTTGTAGACGCTTTTGGAAAGGAGTGCCCTCAGAGAGGAGGATGCATGAATTACATTATAACCATCAACAAGAATTATCTTCATTTAAAAAATATTAAAAAAACCTCCCTTTCTTCCTTACTAATAAAATTCTTAAAGTTAATCTCAGAGGGCAAGTTAGAAAATGGTCTCCTCTGTTTCCTTATCAAATATGTGGGCAAGATCCATCCTGGCTGTAAATTCGGCAGTATCTCCAGGCTGAAGCTGAACGTGAGGGTCAAGACGCGCTACAATATTATCATCTCCACTCTTGAGGTGAACAATCTTTTCCGAACCAAGAGGTTCCACCACCCACACAGAAGCTTTAAAGGTTGTTTCAGGACCGTATTCTTTTACACTCTGAGTATCAGAGATGTGCTCAGGTCTTATCCCCAGTATCACATCTTTGTTGATGTAACTTTCCACAAGTTTTACCTTGTCAGGAGGTATTCTCAGGCTAAGAGCCTTGGTTCTGGCATAAAGGTTTCCATCTTTTTTAACTATGGTGCAATCTATAAAGTTCATAGCAGGCGAACCAATGAAACCTGCAACATACTTATTAACAGGATGGTCATAAACATTTTGAGGCGTATCCACCTGCTGAATAACTCCCTCATTCATCACCACGATTCTGTCCCCCATGGTCATTGCTTCCATCTGGTCATGGGTTACGTAAATTGTCGTTGTCTTAAGTCTCTGGTGGAGAGCAAGAAGTTCTGCTCTCATGGCAATTCTGAGCTTTGCATCAAGGTTGGAAAGTGGCTCATCAAATAAAAATACTTTAGGATTTCTAACTATAGCCCTTCCCAGAGCAACTCTCTGTCGCTGACCACCTGAAAGTTCCTTTGGCTTTCTGTCAAGAAGCTCCCTTATTCCAAGAAGTTCTGCGGTCTGCTTTACTTTCCTGTCAATCTCATCCTTTGGAACTTTACGCAGCTTCAGTCCAAAAGCCATGTTGCGATAAACATCCATGTGAGGATAAAGAGCATAGTTCTGGAAGACCATGGCAATATCTCTATCCTTGGGAGGAACATCATTAACGAGCCTATCACCTATGTAAATCTCACCTGATGTCACCTCTTCAAGCCCTGCAATGGTGCGAAGAGTTGTCGTTTTCCCGCATCCAGAAGGTCCAACAAGAATTATGAACTCACCGTCCTTTATGTCCAGAGTAAAGTTTTTCACTGCAACAACTTTACCAAAACACTTTGTAACATTTTTCAGTTTTACTTCCGCCATTTTTTACCTCTTTTCTCTATGTTTTTTCAGTTTAATTATAACAAACTCTTTTTTTTCAGGCAAGTTATAAAAAAATTTTCAAACAGCCCCTGAAGGTTAAGACCTTCCCTTCTCAACTTCCAGAGACTGCTTCCATTTTCTGTGAGAGAGTAAGAGAGGGGCAAGCCTCTCGAGAATGGCTTGCCCCGAAAATTCTCTTCCTAAACAGAGATAGAAAGTTTTGCCTTCCAGGTGGTTACAGACTCTTCCTCACCATATCCATCATCTGTGCTTGCAACTTCAAAGGAGCAGGTTACATTCTCTGCCAGGGAGTGAGAGTACACACCCTTTATCTGGGAGTAGGCATGGTCAGATGGACCGTATCCAACACCATTGAGGTTCTCGTCAGAGGACTTGTACTGCAGGGTCAAAGAGTCACCACCTGCGAGTGTGTAT
>DRTT01000069.1 GCA_011372105.1 Candidatus Aerophobota bacterium | reverse complement strand
TGGGGTATACGCAGGATACGTTGAGTTTGATGGAGAAAGATGTAAAGCTCTTTTAAATATAGGTGCAAAACCTACTTTTGGTGATTTTGAGCCAAGCGTAGAGGTTCATATAATGGATTTTAAGGGAGAACTTTACGGGAAGATTATAAAAGTTCACCTTTTGGAAAGGATAAGGAAGATAGTTGATTTTTCTTCGCCTTTTCGCCTCTCTTTACAGATAAAAAAAGATAAGGAAAAAGCAGAAAAGATACTGGAGGAGTATTTTAAAGTTTGCGGGTGAGCGATGGCAAAATGGCAAAGAAGCTAACAGCCAGAATTTTTGGAAAAAAAATATATCATTTTCCTGCTGTTGATTCTACCAACAAGATAGCTATTTCTCTTGCAGAAGAAGGAGAAAGGGAGGGTACTGTTATTGTTGCCGACCAGCAAGCAAGAGGTGAGGGTCGGAGGGGGAGAAATTGGTTTTCTCCTCCTGGAGGATTATGGTTTTCTTTTATTTTACGCCCTGATTCTTTTTTATCCGAAACTCCTATTTACCCTTTAATAGCCGCATCAGGGATTGTAGAGAGTATTAAAAAAATATATTCCTGTTTTTCTTATATTATCTGGCCTAATGATGTTTTTCTAAAAGGGAAAAAGGTAAGCGGGGTTATGTGTCGAGCAAAAGTGGCAAAGAATAAGGTGAAGTTTGCTATTATTGGTGTGGGGGTAAATTTGAACGTTGAGTTCTTTCCCTCCTCTCTTGAAAATCTTGCCACTTCACTTTTTCTTGAAACAGGAAAAAGAGTTGACTGTTTTTATTTTCTTGAATGTTTCCTGAAATTATTTGAAGATATTTATTTTTCCTTTACACGAAGTTTAAATAAAGAAAAAACTTTTTTTAAAAAAAATCCTGTTAAAGTGTTTTTTTCTAATTTTGGAAATGGTAAAGGTATGTACTTGAAGGGTATAGATCAGTATGGTAGGTTAATTTTTGAGGAAAAATATACAAAAAAGGAATTTGTGGTAGAGCCTGCAGATTTTTCTATTGTGTCTTATTTTTAATTAACAAAGGAGCTTTCTGTGAATCTTGTTATTGACATAGGAAATACAGTTGTCAAGGTGGCTCTTTTTATAGAAGAAAAGATGCTTTTAAAGGGTACCTTTTCGACTCATCCTCAAAGAGAGGCTGATGAATGGGGTATTTTGCTTAAGAATTTTCTCAAAGAAGCACCTGAAAAACCTCTGGTGGACAAGGTTGTTATCTCGTCTGTGGTTCAAGCTACACTTTTGGCGATGAAGAAGGCTGTATCCAGATACTTTAGTGTTCCTCCCCTTGAACTTTCTTATAAAGTTGTGGATATTCCCATTTTGTGTGACAACCCTGCAGAGGTAGGGGCAGACAGGATAGCAAATGCTGTTGCTGTCAGGAGGATGTACAGATTACCGGCAGTAGCCATAGATTTTGGTACAGCAACTACCTTTGATGTTATCTCTGATAAAGGTGAGTACCTGGGCGGGGTGATTGCACCTGGAATTAGAGCTACTTCAGAGAGCCTCTGGGAAAAGGCGGAGAAACTTTTCCCTGTTGAATTTAAAAAACCTGAAAGGGTTATTGGTAAAAATACGGCCGATAGCATCATCTCTGGGCTATTTTACACTTTCTTGGGGATGGTTAGAGAAATAATAGGCCAGATAGAAAGAGAAATGGGAAGAGAAGTTTTTGTTGTGGCAACAGGGGGATGGGGGGAAGTCATTGGTTCTGAATGTGAAAAAATAAGCAAAGTTAATCCTGATCTTACTCTGCAGGGTCTTAATTTTGTTGCTCTTGATATTATTAAAAAGAGGGAGGGCTAAGATGGAATTTAAGGTGGTAAATATGGAGATTCCTGATGGTGCAAATATTATTTTAGGTCAGACTCATTTTATAAAAACAGCAGAGGACTTATATGAGATTATGGCCTCTTCCTCTCCAGATGTTAAATTTGGCATTGCCTTTTGTGAAGCATCAGGTCCCTGTCTTGTCAGAGCAGAGGGAAATGATGAAAAACTCAAGAAAGTTGCTGTAAAAAACGCAAGTCTTCTTTCCTGCGGGCATGTCTTTGTCATTTTGCTTAAAGATGCCTTTCCCATTAATGTGCTGAATGCTGTTAAGATGTGCCCTGAGGTTTGCTCTATATTTTGTGCCACTGCAAATCCTGTTCAGGTTATAGTAGCTGAAACAGAACAGGGAAGAGGTGTTATGGGAGTAATTGACGGTTTTTCCTCCAAGGGAGTGGAGAAAGAGGAGGATATTAAGGCAAGGAAAAGGCTTTTAAGAGATATAGGATACAAACTTTAGTTATAGTTAACCTCAAATTTCCCACCGAGAAGGCCTTTTAAAGAAAAATTTTTTACTGGTGTATTTCGTTGAAAATTTTCAGTATTTTTAAATGTTTACAATAAAAATAAAAAACTGATTATATGTATCTTTCAATATAAAAATGCAAACCTCGTTGAAAATGCGAGAAGACATCATGGTGGACCTATTAGGCTTTATCCCATGTTTGCCACCTGATTCCGGGAACCCGGTGAGTGGTCTTCCTCGTGCCTTTTTCACTCTTAGTGGTGGATATACAGGACTTGTGCCCAATCCGGTTGTTATTGCAGCATGTGTTTTTG
>DRTT01000079.1 GCA_011372105.1 Candidatus Aerophobota bacterium | reverse complement strand
TCCATCATCGGAAAACCCCACCACCCCAGCTTTTTTTAGCCTCCCCATTTCGCAGAGCCTCTCTCCTTTCCGCCCCAGAGTGATAGCCCCGTAAGGAAGAACCTCCACCAATCCATTTTTTTCAGCTTCCTTATAAACATACTCAACCACAGAGGGCGTATCTATCGGAGGATCTGTGTTTGGCATACAACATATGGTGGTAAACCCACCTCTTGCTGCAGCTATGGTTCCTGTTCTGATGGTCTCCTCGTCTTCTCTTCCTGGTTGACGTAGATGAGTATGCATATCAACAAGACCAGGGATAACTATTTTCCCCTCTGCATCTATAACCTTTTTTGCGGGAAAATTTATATTTCCCTCTATTTTCCTTATAGTTTCCCCTTCAATAAGTATGTCAAAGATGTCCTCACAGGAAGATGCAGGGTCTATAACCTTTCCTTTTTTGATAAGTAAAGACATCCTTATCACCTTGTTAAAAGTAGGTAAAGAACAGCCATTCTTACAGCAAGTCCATTTGTCACCTGGTCCAGAATTACACTCCTCGTCGAATCAGCAACTTCTGCTGGAAGCTCTATCCCTCTATTAACAGGTCCAGGGTGCATGATTAAGACATCAGGTTTTGCAAGTTTTAACTTTTGTTCGCTAAGAGAAAAAAATTCTCTGTACTCCTGCAGACTTGGCAAAAAGGCTTCCTTCTGTCTTTCCTTTTGAATTCTCAGCACAATTACAACATCACAACCTGATAGTGCATCCTCGATAAAGTAAGTCAATTTAACTCCCATCTTGTCAACATCTTTTGGAATAAGAGTGGGTGGGCCACAGACTTTAACATTTGCCCCCATTTTTACAAGGCCCCATATATCAGAGCGGGCAACGCGAGAGTGAGCTATATCGCCAACTATAGTAACATTTAAGCCTTTTATTCTCCCCCTTTTCTCTCTTATAGTGTATAAATCAAGAAGTCCCTGTGTGGGATGCTCATGAGCTCCATCTCCTGCATTAATTATACTAACAGGAAGTTTTTTTGCTAAAAAATGAGCAACTCCCGGAGAAGAATGCCGAATAACAAGAGCATCCACTTTCATAGCTATAATATTTTTCGCAGTATCAAGAAGGCTCTCTCCCTTTAAAACACTGCTTGTAGAGGAGGAAAAGTTTATTACATCAGCGTTTAATCTCTTGGCCGAAAGTTCAAAAGATAATCTTGTTCTTGTGCTTGGTTCAAAAAAAAGATTCGCTATGGTTTTCCCTCTTAGAGTTGGAACTTTTTTAATAGGACGTTCTAAGACCTCCCGGAAAGAAGTTGCAGTATCTAAAATTAATTCTATCTCCTCTGATGAAATAGTTCTAAGATCAAGAAGATCTTTTCTTTCAAATCTCATCCTTTTCCCTCTGGAAGATAACAACTTCTTCTTTTTTATCAAGCTCCCTAAGTCTTACCTCTACAAGTTTTTCCGGTGATACTACAATCTTCTTGCCCACATAATCTGCTTGAATGGGAAGTTCCCTGCAATTTCTATCTACCAGAACAAGAAGCTCTATTTTCCTCGGCCGTCCAAGGTCAAGAAGAGCATCAAGAGCTGCCCTTACAGTTCTCCCTGTGTAAAGGACATCATCAACAAGAAGTATATACTTATCGTCCACGGGAAAAGGTATATCCGTATCTCTAATAACAGGCTGATAAGATATCCTGGAAAGATCATCTCGATAAAGATTTATGTCAAGACTACCCACAGGGATTTTCTGTCCTTTTAGATCCTCTATAAGTCCGCTTATTCTTCTTGCAAGAATTGCCCCTCTTCTCTGGATACCAACGATAACCAGATTATCAAGATTTTCCTTTTTTCTTAGAATTCTTTGACAGAGAGACCTGAGGATTCTCTCAATTTCCCCTTCATTCATAATTTTCATGAAATTACCCATAAAAAAATCCTCCTTGCTTTTTTGCAAGAAGGATTCTTATCTTATCCATTATTAAATCTTTCACACAAATTTTCCTCAATATATCAAAAATTTATTTTTCGTCAATCTCGTTCTTTCCTTCTCAAGAGTGCATCAAAAATAACAACAACTCCAATGGCCATAAGAACAAAAGGCCAGAGTTTACGAAAACCAAACCAGGGCACATAGGCATAGATAAGGAAAACTCCCCCTATCACAACTAAAATAATTCCACCCAAAAGTTTTCTCTTTTGAGATTGAACCTCCTCTAAAGCTTCTTTCTTTTCTGACACATTGTTTTCCTTATTTTCGGACCTGCTTTCCCTTTCCGGTTCAAGGGGCATAATAATCCAGGCTACAATGTAGGCAATAATTCCAATTCCGTTAATAAATATACTGATAACAGCAAGTATCCGCACCAAAGTTGGATCAACATCAAAATACCTGGCAAGACCTCCACAAACACCGGCAATAATTTTATCCTTTCTTGAACGATATAGTCTTTTCCCCATAAAATCACCCTTCTTCATCATATCAAAACTGCATTTTGTAGTCAATTTTCATAAAAATTCTTCAAAAGAAAGGACTTATCCAGGCAGGTCTGTTATTCCTGACAAAATTACTTGCTGGTAAACTCTATGTCTTTCAAAAGCATCCCAAAATCAGAAAAATGAGGGCCCGGAGAAGCAGAGTCAAGGTTATAATAAGTGA
>DRTT01000017.1 GCA_011372105.1 Candidatus Aerophobota bacterium | reverse complement strand
GAATGCAAAGCCTCTCTCACAGATCTTCTTCCCACTTTGAGTTTTTCCGCAAGTTCTTTCTCAGATGGAAGCTTGTCTCCAATTTTTAATTTATTATTGATAATTAAATCTTTTATTTGCTTCTCAACCTGTTGCCATACCTTCTGTCTTTTTATAGGTTTTAAAACCATAACGAACCTAAAAAGCTGACAATTTTATTGTTTTTTCAATCAAGAGGAGGTTTTCCTCCTTTTTCCAGCTCATCTATAACCCAGGGAATATCAAGATCTATAAGTTTTGCTTTTGTAGGTATGCCTGTTTTTGGATCCCAATTCATAATTCTGTAATATAAGTGACGCATAGTGCTTAATTCATCCTTATCCCACTTTGAGCCTTCACGAGGCCCTGTCCTGATTGGTTCAAACATTCTTTCTGGTAACCAGTCATCCTCAGGGGTAAATCCTTCCCTTACATTAAAACACCTAAACATATTTACCCTGCGCTCCCCTAATTTCATCATCTCCCAAAGACTTAACTCCCATCCGGTAACAGCAGAGGCTATCTCCACAAGATGGGCCATTTTAAATGTCCGAACCGGAGCAAAGGCAAGAACACATAGACAAAGAGAATCCATAAAACTAAAATGAAACTGCAAATAACGAAACATTCTCAATTTTTGATAATCCATGCCACTTGTCTTACATCTTTTTAAAAGGCCAAGAGACTTCATCTGCTCGACAAAAACTTCAGGAGCACTGAAATCAAAATCAGTATCATGCTCCACTACCACATGATCGGCTCCAATTGGTGATACAGCATATCCAAAACCCACCATCCCCTTAACTCTTCCATCATGCATTGCCATTTCCTCACCTTTCACATGAATAGCAAATTTTTCTGCTCCCTTACCAAACTTTTGAGCAGCTCTCTTAACTCCCTCGGCTAAGATATTACCAATTCCTTCTCTCTTAGCAATAAGTTCCACCATTTTCACCATTGCTTCTGCATTACCAAATTTGAGCTCTATTCCTCCTGTATCGTTTTTATCAATAATTCCATTTTCATAACATTCCATGGCAAAAGCAATAGTTGCACCTGTAGATATAGTATCAAGACCAAATTTGTTGCACAGTTCATTTCCTTTAGCAACAGCTACTATGTCACTCACTCCACAATCAGAGCCAAGGGCAGCCATGGTCTCATACTCTGGTCCGCCATAAAAAGGATCAACTTCATAGGGTTTTTCAGCTTTCACCACTCTTTTGCATTTAACTGGACAGGCATAACAGCCCTCTCCCTTTTCAAATATAGTAGAATGCATCTTTTCTGCAGATATACCCTCTGCTCCCTCAAAATATCCTGTTTGAAAGTTCCGAGTGGGGAGCTGTCCATCCTCACTCATACTAAGGAGAATCTCCCCTGTTCCCAATCTGTGTAAACCCGCATTAGAAGGATTATCCATAAAATTCTCGCTAAACCACTTGGCCCATTTAATTACTGTATTTTTATCTTTTATATTTATCTTCTTTTTCCCTCTAACAGCAATTGCTTTAAGATTTTTTGACCCCATAACAGCTCCCATCCCAAGACGTCCATTGGCGTGTTTGCACTCATTTAAGATACAGGCAAATCTAACAAGCCTTTCTCCAGCAGGACCTATAGTCAAAACCCTGATTCTATTGTCTCCCAACTCCTCCCTTATTGCATTTTGTGTTTCTCCTGTTAACTTCCCCCACAGATGAGAAGCTGACCTTATCTCAACACCTCCATCATTAATCCACAAATATACAGGCTCGCTTGCTCTACCCTTAACAACAATTGCATCAAAACCTGCAAATTTTAACTCAGGACCCCAGAATCCACCTGCCTGGGAGTCAGCTATTGCTCCGGTCAATGGAGATTTACACACAACACAATGTCTTGAAAAACCGGGAGCAGGAGTCCCTGTTAAGATGCTGGCAGCAAAAACAATTAAAGCTTCAGGATCAAAGGGGTCAATCCCGGGTCTCATCTCTTTTAAAAGATAATAAGCTCCTACAACAGCTCCTCCCATGTAAGTTCTGTAAAAGTATTCATCGTGCTCCTCAACTTTAATTTCACCCGTGGAAAGATTAACCCTTAAAATTTTCCCGTTATATCCATACGCCATTTCTTCCTCCTGTGTTTTCTCACATCCTTTTTTAAAGGGATAAAAAAATCTTCATCCTCCACTTATAGGAGCCATCATAAGAAGTTCATTCCCTTCTTTTACCTTCTCATCCAAACTACACCTTTTTCCATTTAAAACAAGAATCACTCCTATACCACCATCTTTGTATAAAATTCGTCTTTTAACTTTCTCACCTTTTATTTCTATTATCTTTTCTATTACATCTTTCACGCTTTTATCCTCTCCGTCTAAATCAAGTTCCAACACAGGGGTACCTATCTCAAACCTCAGGCTTCCAAGAAACTTAACAGTAATCCTCATTTTTTTCTCTCATAAAACATATGACATATGCCATATGAGAATATAAAGAGATATGAAAAAATGTCAAATCTTGCCTCATAGAATTGTCAATTAAATTTTAAAAGTTCACTAAGCTACCTTTGTCAAAAAGATAAATTTTCCATTATAAAGGATATCACAAACTTAACGAAAAATAGCCTCTGTAAAAGACAAACATCTTATTTCTTTTTTAATTGAAAGAAATACTCACCTGATCCAACCTCAAATATAACATATCCATCATTTT
>DRTT01000046.1 GCA_011372105.1 Candidatus Aerophobota bacterium | reverse complement strand
GGGTTATGCTTCTCTTGGTGGGTGGGCTCTGGTTATGAATAAAGACTCCAGGAATAAGGAAGCTGCCTGGAAATTCATTGGATGGGCTTCCTGCTTGACGATGAATTATGATGAGATGATGGATTATCTTGAGGTTGGTGGAACCAATACAGGAAGAAAGAGCGGATACTTCATTCCTGAAACCACTGGCTATAAGGTTGGAAGGTACCCTATTGAGCTTGAAATGTACAGAGAGCATATCAGGCGCAGACCGGCAATTGCTGAGGAAGTGGAGTACGAGATTATCGTGGGGACAGAAGTTCAGAAGGCATTCATAGGAGCTAAGACTCCCAAGCAGGCTTTAGATGACGCAGCCAAAGCAATGTATGAACTTATGGTAAGAGGAGGGTATATCCCTAAGGGTCAACCCCTTGTATGGCCCAGTAAATATGTCAACCCGGATGGAACAAAAGCCTATTAGAGGAAATAGAAGCGGAATAGAAAGATAAAAGAGGTTACCCACCCACAGACCTGTGGGTGGGTAACCTTATAACAAAACAAATGATCAGATGAGAAAAAAAGGGATTTATATAAGCAGGTTAACCCCTTATCTTATGATTTTGCCAGCAGTTATTGTTTTATTTTTCATTGTAATATATCCTATGATATTTTCTTTTTGGGTGAGTCTGCACAAATGGTATTTAGGAAAACCTCAATTTTTTCCCTTTGTTGGACTTAGGAATTACTATACGGTTATTTTTGAGGACCCTGTTTTTAAAATCTCACTGATAAATACGCTGATACTTGTAAGTGTATGTCTTTCCGTGGAGTTTGGTTTGGGAATTCTGCTTGCTCTACTTCTTAATCGAGATGACATAAAAGGTAAGAGAATTTTCAGATCCTGTCTTATTACGCCTGTTGTATTGACACCTGTTGTTGCCGGGGTTTTGTGGAAGTTTCAATTTCATCCATCTTATGGGATAATAAATTACCTGTTGAGCTTTGTTGGAGTGAAGAAAATAGAATGGCTTGCTGACCCTCGTTTTGCTCTTTTTTCAATAATGATAGTAGATATGTGGCAATGGACTCCTTTTATGTTTCTGGTGCTTTATGCGGGTGTTATTTCTCTTCCTAAGGAGCCACTTGAAGCTGCTAAGGTAGATGGAGCATCAAGCTGGCAGCTGTTAAGATACATTGTTATGCCTTTACTGGTACCAATAATTGTGGTTGTTTTGCTTATAAGAACAATGGATATAATTAAGCTGTTTGACATTGTTTATGTTTTAACAAGAGGAGGGCCTGGAGATACTACAGAAGTTTTAACTCTTTACAATTTTAGAGTAGGTCTTAACTATTTTTACATGGGAAAAGCAGCTGCAATTTCCTGGATAATAGCAGCAATGGTGATCTTGCTGGCACAGCTCTATCTTCGAATTTCAGGTACAGAATTTTATAAAAGGAGAACTTAAGGTATGCAACCTGTAAGATATGTCAACAGGACAATAGCTTATATTATTTTAATTGGGGCTTCTGTAATAGCTCTTTTTCCGATTTACTGGTTATTCTTATCTGCTCTTAAGCCAGCAAAAGAGATGTGGACCATACCTCCTGCTTTTATCTTTAAACCAGACTTTTCCTATTTTTCTTCAGTTATCAGGGAAAAGGGCATTCTTAAATATCTTGCTAACAGTTTAATAATTTCGTCTGGAAGCACATGTATTTCTCTTTTTTTAGGCTCTCTTGCTGCCTATGCTCTGACAAGATATCCCGTAAAGGGAGGAAAACATATATCTTTCTGGATAATTAGTCTGCGCATGATGCCACCCATTGTGGTTATTCTGCCTCTTTATGTGTTTTTTACCCGGTTGAGATTAATTGACACTCACATAGGATTAATTCTTGCTCACCTTACCTTAAACTTGCCATTTGCTGTTTGGATGCTAATGGGGTTTTTTAAGGAAATTCCCAGAGAGATAGATGAGGCTGCTTTAATAGATGGGTGTAGCAGCATAGGGGTTCTTTTTAGAATGATTCTTCCCCTGGTTAGCGGAGGATTGGCTGCAACAGGTGTATTTTGTATACTGTGGTCCTGGAACGACTTTATATTTGCCTTTTCGCTGACCAGTACAGATGCAGCAACACTACCTGTTCCCATTTCTGGATTTTTGGGAGACTATGTATGGGAATGGTCCGCCTTTTACGCAAGTGGCACCATAGCGGCAGTTCCTATTATGCTGCTTGCTCTTGTTACTCAGAAGTACCTTGTTAGAGGAATGACCTTTGGAGCCTTAAGGGGTTAAATCACATAGAGAAGGTGAAGAATATGAGAGTGCAGAATTTCAGTTATTATATGCCGGTTAAAATTTTTTTTGGAGAAGGGGAAATAGAGAAAATAGGAACTTCTGCGAAGGATTTGGGCAGGAGAGCTTTGCTTGTCACAGGAAAAAAATCCATGCAAAAATTGGGCATAACAGACAAGATAGTAAAGCTCTTACAGGATAACCTAATAGATGTTGTTCTCTATAATGAAGTACTTCCCAACCCCACAGTGGAGATTGTTGATAAGGGTGCAGAACTTGCAAGGAGAGAGGGCTGTGATGTTATAATTGGGCTTGGAGGAGGAAGTGCCCTTGACACAGCCAAAGGAATAGCGGTGGTAGCTTCTCATGGAGGAAGTTTGTGGGATTACATTGGTGAGGGAAAGGTTACAGAGAAGACACTTCCCATCATCGCAATTCCCACAACAGCTGGCACAGGAAGTGAGACAACGCCTTACTCTGTTTTCACCAATAAGAAAATTTTGAGAAAAGACGCTATAAATAGTCCTTACACTTTCCCAAAAGTAGCAATTG
>DRTT01000045.1 GCA_011372105.1 Candidatus Aerophobota bacterium | reverse complement strand
TGCCTCCTCATCAGAGTATTGAACTGGAGGATGCTTCATTGTGTAGGCTGATATGGAGGTCAAAACACCACCTATACCCCTATCAAGAGCGATTTTACAGCATCTTATAGCATCTATAGCACATCCTGCACTGTTGGGTGAATCTTCAACCGAAAGCCTTAAATCAAGGACAACAGGCACATTACCAAACTCTCTTCCCTCCATCCTTATAAAACAGATTTTATTATCCTTCAGCCAGGGAACATAATCGCTTGGTCCTATATGAACATTATCAGAGGAAAGTTCCTCATCAAGTTGAGATGTCACTGCCTCTGTTTTTGAAATTTTCTTGGAGGTAAGTCTTTCCCTTGCCAGCATGTTGAGAAAATCAGTATTTCCTCCAACATTAAGCTGATAGGTATGATCAAGCTTTACTCCTCTATCCTTAAAAAGCTTGGTCAAAACGCGGTGAGTGATGGTGGCACCAACTTGTGCTTTTATATCATCTCCCACGATAGGAAGACCTTTCTCCTCAAATTTTTTCGCCCATTCTTTATCAGAGGCAACAAATACAGGCACACAATTAACAAAACCTATTCCTGCCTCAAGAGCTGCCTGAGCATAAAATCTCACTCCCTCCTCTGAACCAACAGGAAGGTAGTTAACAAGAATCTCTGCCCCACTTTTTTTAAGCTCCTCAACCACATCACAGGGCTCCTCGTCAGCAATTCGGAAAGACACATCTTCAGAATAGTCTTTCATGTGGGAAGCACATCCATCAAGCACCTTACCCATTTTAACAGTCACTCCATAGTGGGGAACATCCCGGTAAAATATGAGAGTATTGTTAGGTTTGGCAAAAATTGCCTCACTTAAGTCTTTCCCCACCTTTCTCTTGTCAATATCAAAGGCAGCGACAACTTTTATATCACCCACCTTATAACCGTTAATCTCAGGATGCATGAGTCCCACATTTTCATTTTCGTTCCTTTTATAATACTCTATCCCCTGGATTAAAGAGCTTGCACAGTTTCCAACTCCTGCTATAGCAATTCTTATTTCTTTACTCATTTAACACCTCCTTATATTTTTTTAACAAAAATATCCTCCTTAAAGACACAAAGTTTGTTAAAACTCCCAGAACAAAAAGAGTATAATAAATCTGACCAAGTAAGGCTCCTACCATGATTAAAAAAAGCCGCAGATCTCTTCCAACTCTAACATTCTCCCTTTTTCTCAAAAGCACCTCATCGTATTTAATTGCAGTGTAACTGTTCATGAAGCTGCCCATCATTGCAAAAAAACCGACAATCCAGATACAAACTTCAGAATGTATGCTCCACCATCCATACACCATGCCCAAAATTATCAGAGCATCTGCATATCTATCAAGCACTGCATCAAACCAAGCTCCGTATTTTGATCCTTGAAATTTCAGCCTTGCTACTTCCCCATCGCAACCATCAACAATTGAGGAAATTTGTGACAAAATTCCACCCGTTGCAACATAAAGATAATCACCAAGACAAAAAAGGAGGAAAGCCAGAAAAGATATACCAAAACTTATAAGAGATATCAAATTGGGCTTTATATTAAATCTTACAAGAATTTTTGAAATTCTTATTGATAAAGGTCTGTTGAGATATCTTGACACAGGTCCATCTGTCTTTTTTAAAAGTCTTTTGCAAAGGATTTTCTCTGCTGCCTTATAAGACGAGACAGTATCAATATCTATCCAGAAATTATCATTAACATCAAAACTCTTCATTTTTCCTTTTCTTGCCAGAACTCTTATCCCTCCGGATAAAGTCTCATCACCATGTTCTATACTTTCCTCAAGAGCCTTAAAAATTGAAGGTGAGAGAAAAAATATGCCACAATCAATGCAGTTATAGTCTTTAATTTTCTTTCCAATATCCTGGATATAACCATCTTTTGTCTTAACCTTTGTTGCATCACCAAGATCAATATACTCTTGCGGTGATTTATCCACCACCAGAATGCATTCATTCTCATTTAAATCTATCTTCTTCAGTCTTTTTAATATACTGGCATCAAAGATGTGATCTGCCATCAAAAGAACAAAATTTTCTTTAAAATGCTTTTTTGCTTTTAAAACCGAAACCCCATTTCCTCTTTCCCACTCTTCGTTTTCAACATATTCTATCTTTACCTTATAATCTCTCCCATCGCCCAGCTTTTCCTTTATCTTATCTCCAAGATAACCAATAACTATAACAAACTCATTGATTCCGCTCTCTCTTGCCGTTAAGATTACTCGCTCAATTAAAGATAAGCCTAAAAGTCTGACAAGAGGCTTTGGCCTATCTTTAGCTAACATCCTCAGTCTTGTTCCCTTCCCAGCAGCAATGATTAAGGCTTTCATTTTTCTACCACTATTTTTATAACATCCTTAGTGGCATATCCGAGCACGCAATCATCCACCATATTTTATTTTTTTAGAAAAAAGTTAGAAATTGAAGAAAAGAGAAAAGAGAAAAGGAAGCCCTTGTAAGAGAAGCTACTATCTACGCTCTACAAGAAGGCACTGAAAAAGACAAAGTTAAGTTCATAAACTTAAATTTTTTATTACATAATAATATATAATAATTTTTAGCAATTCAGCAAGGGTTATCAGGAAGAAAATTTAAACCCTCTTTTCCTAAAAACTCTGAGGCAGGCATCCACAACTTCTGGGTCGTAAAGCTTTTCCCTATTCTCCTCGATCTCTTCCAGGGCTTTATCAATACCAAGAGAAGGTCTGTAAGGTCGGTGAGAGGATATCGCCTCAACAACATCTGCAACTGCTAAAATTTTTGCCTCAAGGATAATTTCATCTCCCTTGAGTCCCTGAGGATAGCCTGAGCCATCAACTCTTTCATGATGCTGCAGGATAGAAAG
>DRTT01000126.1 GCA_011372105.1 Candidatus Aerophobota bacterium | reverse complement strand
TTTGGGACGAGCAAGGCAAACAGTGGTATAGTTCATGCAGGTTTTCACGACAGACCAGGAACAAAGAAAGCTAACCTGTGCGTAGCCGGCAATTCTATGTATGAAACGCTCTGTCAGGAGCTTGATGTTCCTTTCAAAAGATGTGGAGCCCTGGTTGTAGCTTTAGAGGGTCAAAGGTTACAAATTCTGGAGGAATTGAAAGCTCAGGGAGAAAAAAATGAAGTTCCTGGCTTAAAAATTATAGGAAAAGAAGCGCTTTTTGAACTGGAGCCAAATTTATCAAAAATGGTAAAAGCCGCTCTTTATTCTCCAACAGTTGGTGTTGTTTCCCCTTATGAGCTAACTATAGCTCTTGCGGAGAATGCTGAGCAAAATGGGGTGAAGATTTTTCTTGACGCTAAAGTAAAGAATATCGTTCCTCAAGCAAATGGTGTTAAAAAGGTAGAAACTTCAAGAGGGATATTTCTCACAGATTACATAATTAATGCTGCTGGACTTTTTGCAGATGAGATTGCCGGTATGGTTGGGGAAAAATTTGCTATCTTTCCTCGTAAGGGAGAGGAGTACATATTGGATAAGGAAACTGAGGGGCTTGTGAAGCATGTTATTTTCCCTCTTCCCAAAGAAGAAACAAAAGGTGTTTTGATTATCCCTACTGTAGATGGAAATTTGATGGTTGGTCCAACTGCAAAAAAGGTAGGGGATAAACTTGATCTTGCCACAACAAGGGAAGGATTAAAAGAAGTTTTACAACAGGTAAAAAAAATAGTGCCTGCAATTAGTGCCTCAAATATTGTAGCCTCCTTTGCCGGGCTAAGGGCAACCAGTAAGACCGGTGACGGTGATTTCGTTATTGAGTTTTCCTCAAAAGTTAGGGGATTTATCAATCTTGTTGGTATCGACTCCCCCGGTTTAACAGCTGCTCCGGCTATTGCTGAGACTGTAGTGGACCTATTAAAGCAGGAAGGATTAAGACTTATTCCCGATAAGGACTTCAATCCTTACCGCAGATGGATCAGATTCCACAAACTTCCGACCGACGAGAAGGATAAGCTAATAACAAAGGATAAAAGATATGGAAGGATAATTTGTCGCTGTGAAAATGTGACTGAGGCAGAGATAGTGGATGCTATAAGAAGGGGTGCAAGAACACTGGATGGGGTAAAGTTTAGAACTCGTGCAGGAATGGGAAGGTGCCAGGGTGGGTTTTGCACTCCCAGAGTGGTAGAAATAATGGCAAGAGAGCTAAATATTCCCCCGGAGAAGATAACCAAAAAAGGAGGAAAGTCAAATATCCTCTGGTGCAAGACGAAAAAACCTCTTGAGGGTAAGTGGTGAGGAAAGTAAAAGCCGATGTCGTTGTCATTGGTGCAGGTCCAGCAGGTTTAGCTGCCGCTCTACAAGCTAAAAGATCTGGTGCCAGGCAGGTTTTAATACTGGATAGAAACGACGAGCTTGGAGGAATACTTCCTCAGTGCATCCATAATGGATTTGGGCTGCATAGGTTCAAGGAAGATCTAACCGGACCCGAATATGCCGAGAGGTTTATTGGAGAGGTTGAGAGAGAAAAAATAAATGTGGAGCTTGACACCATTGTTCTTGAGATTAACCCACAAAAAGAAATTTTAGCTACCAATAAAAAAGAGGGAATCTTTAAGATAAAGGCAAAATCTGTTGTCCTTGCAATGGGCTGCAGAGAAAGAACAAGACAGATGCTCTGTATTCCTGGCACTCGCCCTGCAGGTATTCTTACTGCAGGGCTTGCTCAAGAATGGGTAAACTTGAAAGGTTATCTTCCAGGGAAAGAGATTGTCATTTTGGGTTCGGGAGATATAGGGCTTATTATGGCAAGAAGGTTTACCTTGGAAGGAGCAGTTGTCAGGGCAGTTGTTGAGATAATGCCTTACCCAGGAGGGCTTATCAGAAATGTTGTTCAGTGTTTAGAGGATTTTAATATTCCTTTGCTTTTGGAGCATACTGTAACTTTCATTCACGGGAAAGAGAGAGTAGAAGGCGTAACTGTTGCTAAAGTTAATTCCAAAAAAAAGATTTGCCCCGGAACAGAGAGGTTTATACCATGTGATACTTTAGTTTTATCTGTAGGACTTATTCCTGAAAACGAGCTTTCCTCTCGCGCCGGAATATCGATAGATCCTGCAACAGGTGGACCTTTTGTTGATGAGAAAATGCAAACATCTATTGAAGGAATCTTTGCCTGTGGTAACGTAGTCCAGGTTCAAGATTTGGTAGATTATGTGAGTTACCAGGGAGAGATTGCCGGAGAAAATGCTGCTCTTTATGCCCTTGGCAAGTTGACCCCACCAAAGAAAGTGATTAGACTAAAAAAGGGAAGAAATATTGGTTCTCTGGTTCCCCAATTTATCTTTGGCCAGAGAAAAGTTGCTCTTTTCATGAGGGTGAAAGAACCCGAAGAGAAAGTTATGCTTAAAGTTGGAAAGAATTTGAAAAAGAAAAGGCTCTCTATGGTCAAACCCAATCAAATGATCTTTTGGGAGATCCCTTTTGGGGATTTGAAATTAGATGAGGTAAAAGAGCTTGAGATAAGTATAACAAAAGATTAAACAAAAATGGAAAGAGAAAAACAGATTATAATTACCTGTATCGTCTGTCCTATGGGCTGTGAGATAAAACTTAAGGTAAAAGAGGGTAAAATAGAGGGTATGAGTGGTAACAAATGCCCTCGAGGGATAGAATATGCAAAGCGGGAGTATTACAATCCCCAACGTGTATTAACCACTACCGTGAGGTTAAAAGGAGGGAAACTCCCTGTGGTACCTGTTAGAACTGATAGGCCTATACCAAAAAAGATGCTAAAGAAGTGTATGAGGTATCTTGCCAAAATTGAGGTAAGAGCACCTGTACGGTCAGGACAGGTGATAGTTTCTAATATCTTAAATACGGGAGCC
>DRTT01000125.1 GCA_011372105.1 Candidatus Aerophobota bacterium | reverse complement strand
TAAAGTAACTATCTTTTAATCTCTTAAAGCAACCTGTTCTTGTAAGAGGGGAAATAATACCCTTTCTTTCCTCGTAAACAAATATTTCACCAAAATCAAAGTTACAAGATTCCTTTAATCCTATAAGAATCTTATAACAAAGCTCTCTCAAATCTTCTGCTCTGTTAACTGCTCTTCCAACAATTCTATACAACCTGTAAAGCCTCTTTATCCTCTCTTCTTGCTCTTTTCTTTTTGTAATATCCCTTGATATTCCTATTGTGCCAATTACCTCTCCCCTACTGTTAAACCAGGGAACCTTAGTGGTAGAAACCCAAACCGTTTTACTGTCTGGATAAGTTACTTTCTCCACCTTATCCACAAGTGGCTTTTTAAGCCTCATCACCTTCTTTTCATCCCCAAAAGCTCTCTTTGCTTCCTCTTCCGGTAAGAAATCAAAATCTGTCTTTCCAACAACCTCAGAAGTCCTTTTTCCCACATGCTCAGCTTTTGCTCTGTTTACGACAACAAATCTTCCCTTTTTGTCTTTAAAATACACCGAGTCTGGAATAGTATCCATGAGTGTTCTCAAAAGCTCATACCCTTTCTCAAGATTCTCCCTTACCCTCTCTTGTTCTGTTATATCCTCTCCTATTGAAATCACACCCTGGACATTTCCCTTTTTATCCTTTAAAACCGCGTTGTGCCATTTGCACTTTATAACATCGCCTTTTTTTGTTAAATTGCAGTTAACAAGACGGTCTGAATAAATACCTGAATTTATTAATTTCTCCACCTCTTTTCCTACTTTTTCTTTTTCATTTTCAGGAATTAAGAAATCAAAAAAATTTTTTCCTACAACCTCTTCCCTTTTCCAACCAAAAATTCTCTCTGCGCTTTTATTCCAGTAAAAAACCTTGCAGTCAGGGGTCCAGGCAACAAGAGCAACAGGTAAAACATCACCTACTGCTTTACAAATACTGCTTTTCTCAAACTCTTTTATAATATCCATTTTCTTTCCAGCCCAATTGACAACCTTCAGGTTGTGGGTATTATGTGGATAATAATTATAACAAAACAAAAAGTTAACACAACTTTAAAATGCGTATACTTGCTGTAATCAATGGGAAATATGGAAAAAGAATAGTGAAAAACCTCAAAGCTTTTGCACCTTCACAATGGAAAATAAACGTCTGGGAAGTCTCCTTGTCTTTCCCACCAATAATTGAAGAACCTGAAGAATTCTTACCTGAAGATCTTCCTTCCTCTGATCTTATCATCTCGCTTGGTGAACTTCCCCAGATTGCAGAACTTATTCCAGAGCTCACAAAACTCACAGGTGCAAAAGCAGTCATCCTTCCCTGTGACAACAGAGACTGGCTTCCCTCAGGCCTTGGCAATCAGATAAAAAAAGAACTTGGGAAGATGGGTGTTGACTGTGCCCTTCCTTCTCCTTTTTGTTCTTTAACCCGTAAAGGCACCAAAAACGAGCTTATAATCTCATTTACGGAATATTTCGGAAAACCCGAGATTGAAATTTTCTGCAAAGAAGGAAAAATTGACAAAGTCAAAGTCACAAGACAGGCTCCCTGTGGAGCTACTTTATTTATTGCAGAAAAACTCAAAGGAGTAAAAGTTGAGGAAGCAGAAGAAAAAGCAGCACTTTTTCACCATTACTACCCCTGCCTTGCTTCAGGCAAAATAGAAAATTTTAAGGATTCTATTCTCCACACCTCAGCTAATCTAACAAAGTCAATAGTAAAAAAAGCTGTTTTTAACCACAGAGATTAAATAACCTTTATCCTGTCTTTTCCCTCTTTTTTTGCCTCATACATTGCCTCATCAGCCATTTTTATTACATCTTCGTTTGTCCTTGAGTCTGTTACCCCCATACTCACCGTAATCCTCGTAAAAGAAAAATTTTTCTCAACTTCCTCTTTTATTCTCTCTGCTACCTTCCTTGCCACTTTCTTCTCGGTATGAGGAAGAAGTATAACAAACTCTTCCCCCCCATACCTGTAAGCAGAATCCACCTTACGGATAGAACTCCTAAGAAGCTCCCCCATTTTTTTTAAAATCTTATCTCCTTCAAGATGTCCAAAAGTATCATTGTAGGACTTGAAATTATCTATATCAATGTATATAACAGAGTAAACTTCTTTATATCTTTTTTCTCTGTCTTTTTGTTCTTCAAGCTTTTTCCAGAGACGCTGATAATTGTAAAGACCTGTCAGGTAATCTTTCTGAGAAAGCTCTCTCAAGACTTGTTCTGCTTTTATTTTGGAGATTCCTGCTGCTATTTCCTCGCAGACAATATCAATCAATTTTCTGTCTTCTTCAGAAAGCACCTTTGGACTTTTCACAATGACCTGAAGCACTCCTTCAAGTCCCCCCTTGCTTACAAGAGGCACTGTATACATCTGATTTAGATTGTATTTCTCACAGAAAGAGACAACATAACCTGTAAGAGGGTGTTTTTTCATATTCTTTATGTAAACAGGTTTCCTCCTCAAGGCACAAAAAGCTGCAACCTTTTTTTCACCATGTTTTTGCTCCTTAATTGTGTGTTCTCTTAAATCCTCTGGATATCCCTCCTCAATGCAAAGTCTCAAAATATTTTTCTCCTCATCATAGATTAAAATATCTGCCATGTCATAGTCTATTATATATTTAAAAGCTTCAATTACTCTCCTGCAAAAAGCTTTAATAGTTACACAAAGATTCACTGCCCTCCCAAGTTTCCTGTAGAACTCACAGAGAGCTTCAATTTTCTCTTCCATCTTTTTTTCATCTGTAATATCCAGAAGATTACCAAGAATAGCAACTTTTCCCCTGTATTTTATTAATCTGGGAATATTCTCCACCCAGACCTTTTCTCCATTTTTTCTCACTCCCACAAAACGAGGACGAAGAGGAACACCATCTGTGCCCTGACTTAATACCTTTTCAGTTAACCTTTTCACCCATTCTCTGTAAGGAAAGTCTATAAGTTCAAGGTAATTTATTGAAAGAAGC
>DRTT01000088.1 GCA_011372105.1 Candidatus Aerophobota bacterium | reverse complement strand
TCTTTCCCTTCTTATCTTTAGTGCTTTTTCCTCCATGTTATGAGGAGTTTTAAAAGGGGACCTTTTAGGTTTTCTGGATAAATCCTCAAGCCCCATTTCTCCCTTTTCTTTATACCTTTTAATCCACTTTCTTTTTGGCTTTACAGGAGGTTCCCCAGAGCTTTGCTGTTTTGCTTATACTTCTTGTCCTCTCATAGGTCTTGGTAAGCTTTTTCCTTGCCTCCACCTTTTTCATTTTTTGTATTTCCTGATAAAAATCTTTATGGCCGGTGTCCCTCCTTTCTGGTCTCCTGGAAAGATTTTCCAGGTTGGGGATACCGGCTATTTTAACAAACCTTTTTATTCCCTGTAAAAGGTCCCCTGGTGACAATTTCCTGACACATTTACTTTTCTGAGTTGACTTTTTTGGAATAATTTTATATATTAAAATGGCAAAGCTTATATGGATTGACTAATTAGCATTCCCGCATGCTTTTTAAGAGGAGCTGTGGTTGTGAGAGTTAAATAAAGTGCCGGGGTAGCTCAGTCGGTAGAGCACCGGACTGAAAATCCGGGTGTCCGCGGTTCGATTCCGCGCCCCGGCACCTGCTTTTCCCATCCTTTGTTCATCGTCATCGAGAAGGATAAGTTAAGAATTGTAGTGATATTTGTAGTATGTGACTCCAATTTTACAAAAGAGAAAAATTATATTTTTGACTCTCCCTCAATCATAATATACCGCTGAGATGATTTCTTATTACCTTCCTGGGTTTTTATTTCTCTGTCTAATTCTCTGTAAGCTGCATTTTATTGGGGGTTGACATTTTACCTTATTTTATAATATAATAATAATAGAGAATAATAAGAGAATTAAAAATTTAAAAAGGAGGTGATGGCTATGGCAAGATGGGATCCTTTAAGAGAGATTACTCGGATGGAAGAAGAGATAAGGAGAATGTTTGACAGGCTTTGGGATGAAAGGAGCAGGTGGGAATTTCTTCCTGCTCCAACGAGGGGTGGACTTGCAGTAGAAAAAGAAGAGGGCCTGGTTGGAACACCTGCGGTGGATCTTGTTGACAAAGGTAACAGTCTTGTGTTGCGTTCTGAAATGCCGGGTGTAACCAAAAATGATATTAAAGTCTCTGTTACAGAGGATAGTATAACCATCTCCGGTAAAGTAGAAAAAAAGGAGGAAGAGAAGAAAGAAGATTACTACTTCTGTGAGAGAGCTTATAGCTCCTGGCGCAGGACTCTTCCTCTTCCTGTAAAAGTAAAACCCGATGGGGCAAAGGCAAAATATGAAAATGGTGTGCTTGAGGTTGTTCTGCCAAAAGCCGAGGAAACCAAGAAAAAAGAAGTAAAAGTTGAATAATTGTGTCTCCCAAAAATAGAAGGTTGCCTCTTTTCAGAGGCAACCTTCTATCCTGTTACTATTAATCACTATTAACCAAGGAGCCTCTTAAAATGAAGCCAAGAACTAAATTTTCCATAGGTTATGTAATTTTTGTGTTTTTTATAATGATACTCATACAGCTTTTCTTAGTTCAGCTTTTCTTCCCTCCAGTTGAGACAAAGACTATCCCCTACAGTGAATTTAAACAGCTTGTAAGGGAAGGTAAACTAAAGAGTGTAGCAATTGGAGATGAAATTATTAAAGCTATTCCCAAAGAAGGAGCTTTGCCTGGTGAGCAAAGGAAAATTAAACTTTTTGTGACCACCAGAGTTGATGATCCTGACCTTATAAAAGAGCTTGACAGGTATAATGTAGAGTATTCTGGTATATATGAAAGTCCCTGGGCTAAAAGTTTCTTTTCCTGGGTTTTACCTTTGGTTTTGCTTTTCTTTATATGGGCTCTTGTCTTCAGGAAAATGGGACCTGGCGCGGGGGTTATGACTTTCGGAAAAAGTGGGGCAAAGCTTTACGCTGAAATGGATGTGAAAGTTACCTTTGGTGATGTTGCAGGAGTGGATGAGGCAAAAGAGGAGCTTAAGGAAATTATAGAGTTTTTAAAAGAGCCACAAAAGTTTCAGAGACTTGGAGGAAGATTACCTAAAGGGGTTCTTCTTGTAGGACCACCTGGTACTGGAAAAACACTTCTTGCAAGAGCTGTGGCTGGAGAAGCAAAGGTCCCTTTCTTTTATATAAGTGGTTCCTCTTTTGTGGAGATGTTTGTTGGAGTGGGGGCTGCAAGAGTAAGGGATCTTTTTGCTCAAGCAATGCAAAAGGCT
This sequence comes from Candidatus Aerophobota bacterium, assembly GCA_011372105.1. The sequence continues at coordinate 791 of DRTT01000088.1, read as the reverse complement.
CCTTGTATAGTTTTTATTGATGAGCTTGATGCGGTTGGCAAAGCAAGGGGCGTTGGTCCTTCAATTAATGATGAAAGGGAACAGACTTTAAACCAGCTTCTTGTTGAAATGGATGGTTTTGACCCGAGAAAAGGTGTTATAATTATGGCCGCAACCAACAGACCCGAGATTTTAGACCCTGCTCTTTTAAGACCAGGAAGATTTGACAGGCAGATTCTTGTGGATAGACCGGATATTAAGGGTAGAGAAGAGATTTTAAAAGTGCATACCCGAAAGGTGAAGCTGGGAAAAGATGTTGACTTAAAGATAATTGCAAGAAGAACTGCGGGCTTTGTGGGAGCTGATCTTGCCAATGTGGTTAATGAAGCTGCTCTTCTTGCAGCAAGAAAGGGAAAACATGAGGTTGGAATGAAGGAGTTTGAAGAGGCTATTGATAGGATACTGGCAGGACTTGAGAAAAAAAATCGTGTAATAAACAAAAAAGAAAAAGAAATTGTAGCTTATCATGAGTCAGGACATGCTATAGTAGCAGAAGTTTTACCCACTGCTGAAAAAGTCCATCGAATATCTATTATTCCAAGAGGTATAAATGCTCTGGGCTATACCTTGCAGCTTCCCACAGAGGATAGGTATCTTATGACCAGAGAGGAGCTTTTTGAAAAAATTTGTGTTTTACTTGGGGGTAGGGTAGCCGAAGAGATAATATTTAATGAGGTATCAACTGGTGCTCAAAATGATCTTCAAAGGGCAACCGATATTGCTCGGAGGATGGTGGTAAGTTATGGGATGAG
>DRTT01000179.1 GCA_011372105.1 Candidatus Aerophobota bacterium | reverse complement strand
GTAAACTACCTGTCTACTAACACCATATTTGCTTGCAACGTATGTGATTTTTTCTCCACTCCAAATCTCATGGACGGCTTCCACCTTGAGGTTAACAGGAAGGTGTTTAATCATTTCTCTCCCCCCTCATATATTAACCCTGGGCGAGCTAACTTGTTTCCTTTTTTATAATACCCTCCTTTATAGAATTTGTCAAATACAGGGAAGTATCAAAAACCTTTTTCTAAAAACTTCACCTTGACTTGTCTTTAAACTCTACTATTATTCCTACACAGGAGAAAAAATGAAAAAGTATGATTTTATAGACCACACAGCTGATATTGGCATAAAGGTCAGAGGAAAAAACCTTCCAGAGCTTTTTTCCAATGCAGGATACGCTCTTTTTGATATAATCCTTGATATTTCGCAGGTTAAACCAGAAAAAAGCTTTAGGATAGAAATTCCAGGCGGTGAGATAGAGGATATATTTTTTGAATGGTTAAGGGAGCTTCTGTCAAAATTTAACACTGAAAAGCTTGCTTTTAGAGAATTTGACATCCATAAAATAGATAAAAATGGACTTAAGGCAACCTGCAAAGGCGAAAAGGTAAATCCTGAAAGACACAACCTGAAAACAGAAATTAAGGCTGTGACTTATCATGAACTTAAATTAACAAGAAAAAATAACTTCTGGGAAGTGCAGGTAATATTTGACATCTAAAAAATAAAGACAAAGAGGTTAGAAATGAACGGTGAACTTAACATAAAAAAAATAGATGATTACAGGTGGGAAATACCCAGGTCTGGGGGGATGAGAGTGCCAGGAAGACTTTACACAAATGAAAGAATGCTGAAAGTGGCAGAAAAGGACAAAACCCCTCTTCAGGTAAAAAATGTTGCTCATCTTCCCGGTATAATCAAATATTCCCTTGCCATGCCTGATATGCACTGGGGATATGGATTCCCCATAGGAGGAGTAGCTGCCACTGATCCTGATAAGGGAGGAGTTATCTCACCTGGTGGAATAGGCTACGACATAAACTGCCTCTCTGGAGATACCAGGGTGCTCCATCCCCACGGGTATTACATGGAAATAAAAAATTTTGAGAGTATCTGGCAGAAGGAAGAAATTAACTGTTTTGATTTTAAACAGGAAAAACTTACAAAAACTCCCATCGGGTATTTTTTGAAGCAAAGAAGTGGTGGCAAAGTCTATCAGTTAAAAACTGCCACTGGAGAGAAAATAGTGGCAACTGATGACCACCCCTTCTATACTAAAGACGGAATGGTACCTCTAAGCAATTTAAAGGAGGGGCAAGAGGTAGCCATATACCCTTTTAAAGGAGTCCCTTACCAGGAGCCAGACGACAGAGTAATTCTTACAGAGGAGGATATAAAAAGAACTCTTGCAAAATTAGGCAAAGATGGGGCTGGTAGTGCAACAGGGCAGATTTTAAAGCACCTTTACCGGAAAAAACTTTTGCCACTCCGTTATAATTCTCCTCAGCTTCCCTACATACTGAAACTAATGGGTTACATTTTCGGAGATGGCTGCATTTACTTTGTTAACAGGAACAAAAAAGGCATCGTAGCCTTTTATGGTTCTCCAGAGGACCTTCAGGAAATTAGAAAGGATACTTTATCTCTGGGATTTAAATGCTCCAGAATTTACATTCGCAAAAGAGAACATAAAATAACCACTCATTACAATACCTATAGCATCCGGACTCAAGAAAGTTCTTGTAAAATCACCTCAAGCAGCCTTGCAATCTTACTTGTGAGCCTGGGAACTCCCTTTGGCAGAAAAACTGCAAGGGATTTTTCTGTACCCGAGTGGATTTTTAACGCTCCTCTCTGGCAAAAAAGATTATTTTTAGCAGCCTTCTTTGGAGCAGAACTTTCCATACCAAAAAATCTTTCCGCTCATGGGTATAACCTTTACTGTCCTGTAATATCCCTGAACAAAAGGAAGGAGAAGGTGACAAGTGGTAAAAAGTTTCTTCTGCAAATAAGCAGGCTCTTAGCTGAATTTGGTGTTAAAACACACAAAATTAGTCTGAGAGAGGAGAAAACTACAAGTAAAGGAAATACTATTAGACTGAGGCTAATTATTTCTGCAAAGGACGATGACCTTATAAATCTTTATACTAAGGTGGGATTTGAGTATAATTACAAAAGGCGATTTCTTGGTAATGTAGCAGCCCAATTTTTAAAAGAAAAGAAAAATACCATAAGAGAGCGAGAGAAAGTCGCCAGTCGGGCTCTGGAACTGAGAAAGAAAACCGGCCAGGGAGCAAGAGCTATCTTAGCGATGATGGACTCCAATGTGAACCTTCGCTTCATAAAAAGATCAATTTATGAAGAAAGAAAAGGAATTCCCAGGATAGGTTCTGCATTTCCTGTTTTTTCTGAATTTTTGAGAAAAGCTACAGAAGGATTAGGAACATCAGGTATGGTGTGGGATAAAATAGTGGAGAAAAAGGAGGTCAGTTTTAACGATTATGTATACGATTTTACAGTTAAACATCCTCACCACAATTTTATAGCCAATAACTTTGTCGTATCTAACTGTGGTGTTAGACTTGTGAGGACAAATCTTGAACAAAAAGACATAAAGCCAAAATTAAGACAACTTCTTTCAGTTCTTTTTAACAATATTCCCTGTGGAGTTGGTGCAACCTCCAGATTGAAACTTTCCACTTCCGAGCTTAAAAAAGTTTTAAAAGAGGGAGCAAAATGGGCTGTTGCAAGAGGATATGGTGAAGAAGAAGACCTTGAAAGATGTGAGGATTATGGAGCAATGAAAGGAGCAGACCCTGACAAGGTGAGCAGTTATGCCTATCAGAGAGGTCGCGATCAGCTTGGAACTCTTGGCTCAGGCAATCATTTCTTAGAGATAGATGTTGTGGAGGAGGTTTTTGATGAGAAAATTGCCAGTGTATTTTCTCTTTTTAAAGGACAGATTGTAGTAATAATCCACTCAGGCTCCCGTGGACTTGGATACCAGATATGTGACGACTACCTTGCATTGATGAGAAGAGCAGTGGAAAAATACCACATCCAGCTTCCCGACAAGCAACTTTCCTGTGCCCCTCTCACCTCACCTGAGGG
>DRTT01000043.1 GCA_011372105.1 Candidatus Aerophobota bacterium | reverse complement strand
CGATATGGAGTTGTGGAAACCCTGGAGGATGCTAAAAAGTGTGCAAAACTTTTTAAGGAAAATAAGGATAAAATTGACGGAATAATTGTAACTTTACCAAATTTTGGTGATGAGAAGGCTATTGCCAATACAATAAGATTAAGTGAGCTTTATGTTCCTGTCCTTGTTCATGCTTTTCCTGATAAGCTTTCTGCACTTGATCTTCCTAACAGAGGAGATAGCTTTTGCGGGAAAATTTCTGTCTGCAATAACTTAAATCAATATGGTATCTCTTTCTCTCTTACCCGTTTTCATACAGTAAGCCCTCAGGATAAAACTTTCAGAGAAGATCTTAAATGGTTTGCCGGGGTATGCAGAGTGGTGAAAGGATTTGAAAACGTAAGAGTTGGTGCTATTGGCGCAAGACCTGCTGCTTTTAATACTGTTCGCTTTTCAGAGAAAATTCTTGAGGCGCAGAATGTCTCTGTTGAGACAATTGACCTTTCGGAGGTTTTTTCCAGGATGGATAAGATCTCAGGTGATGATCCTGCGCTGAAGGAGAAAATTAATGAGATAAAATCTTACTGTGATACAACAAAAATCCCCTCTGATAAAATAGAGAAAATGGCTCGTTTTGGTCTTGTCGTGGAAAGGTGGGTTAAGGAAAATGAGCTTGTTGCAACAGCTGTGCAGTGCTGGACCTCAATTCAAGAAAATATGGGAATCATGCCCTGCACAATAATGAGCATGATGAGCGAAAAACTTTTGCCAAGTGCCTGTGAAGTTGACATAACAGGGGCTCTTTCAATGTATGCTTTGCAACTTGCATCAGGTTCTCCCTCTGCTATTGTGGACTGGAACAACAATTTCGGAGATGATCCTGAGAGGGCAGTTATCTTTCACTGCAGCAACTACCCGAAGTCTTTCTTCAGGAAAGTAGAGATGGGATACGGGGATATTATTGCGACAAGTGTTGGGAAGGAAAATGCATATGGAAGCCTTACAGGGAAAATTAAAAAAGGACCTTTAACCTATGCAAGACTCACAACAGATGATTTCACAGGAACTGTTAGAGCTTATGTAGGAGAGGGAGAGATTGTTGAGGAGGAAGCTGATACCTTTGGAGGGTCAGGTGTTGTTCACGTTCCAAGACTGCAGGAGCTTTTGCAGTTTATTTGCAAGGAAGGGTTTGAGCATCATGTTGCAGTAAATCTTTCCCATGTTGCAAGTATACTTTATGAGGCATTCGCAGAGTATCTTGGAATTGAAACTTACTGGCACAGGTAAGATCAAGGTTGCAGGTCTCTCAGGTTTTTGTATAATAAGAGAAGATTTTTTGCCGGAGTGGCGGAATTGGCAGACGCAGTGGACTTAAAATCCACTGGGCTATTTGCCCGTGCCGGTTCGAGTCCGGCCTCCGGCATATATTACAGGCAGGTGTTGACTTTTGTGGGATTTTTATAAAATTAAATGGTAGCGGGGTGGAGCAGCCAGGTAGCTCGTCGGGCTCATAACCCGGAGGTCGTCGGTTCGAATCCGACCCCCGCAACCAATTTTTAATGGCGGCGTAGCTCAGTTGGAAAGAGCACACGGCTCATACCCGTGGAGTCCGGGGTTCGAATCCCCGCGCCGCTACCAGGGTGAGAAAGTTGGTTCTTTTATAAAGGGGGGAACAATTAGAGGAGGTAAAAGGATGAAAAAAGTAAAAGTTGGTGGAGAAGAAATAGAGCTTTTTGAGGAAGAGGATTTAAACTCGCTTTTCGAAAACCTCCTCCAGGCAGCGGGACGAAGAGGTGTGGCAGAGAAGCTAATTAACAAGGCGAAAAAATCCCTCCTCAAGCAGACAAAAAAAGCAGAAAAAGCTGTTGCTAAAGGGAAGGCAAAATCAGAGCCACTGCGAAAGATGCGCGATTCTATAAGGCGAATTGAAGATATAGTAAAAGACCCTCCCTCTTATAGCAGAGAGGTAATTGAAGAAATATTAAGATCGGTGTAGTTTTTAACTTTTATTCTTTTTCCTGTATCTTTCTACCGTGAACTTTTGAATTTTCACCTCTTCCAGAGGAACGTTAAAGAGGCCTGCTTTTTGCATTGCTATCTCTATCTGTTCTTCCACTGTATCTACACCCTCAAGATCAGGTAGAAGAAGTCCTCTTTGCCATCCTCGCCGGACAATGACGCCATATTTTTTTGGGTCAAGCTCTTCTAATGAACTTACAGGTTCTGGTTCACTGAGAACATCTACGGAAATATCAATATCTTTCAGTTCTTCCTTTTTAACAGGGGGAAAGCGAGGGTCTTTTGTGGCAGCGCTTATAGCGTTTTCTATTATTTCATAAGCGATATTTGGAGTGGTGGGAAGAAATGTTCCAATACATCCTCTAAGTTTTCCTTTTTTGTGCAGGGAAACAAAGACACCTGCTTTTTTCTGGAACTTTTCGGGTATAGAAGTGGGAGGTTTTATCTTTTTTCCCGTAGTAAGATATTCCTCCAGGGTTTTGCGGACAAGCCACACAGGAAAATTTTCTTCCTTTTTCTTCTCCAATTTTTTCTCCTTTTCAATTTAAATTATTTAATAAACCATACCTGCCATTTCTCTCAATCTTCTTATTCTCTCCTCTGTAGGAGGATGAGTGCTGAAAAGCCTCATAAGCCAGTCACCTCTAAAGGGATTGACAATGAAAAGATGAGCCGTAGAAGGAGAGACACCTGCTAAAGGTCTTCTTCTTGCCCACCCTTCTATTTTTTCAAGGGCACTTGCAAGAGAAAGAGGATTTCCTGTAAGGTTTGCACCTGTTGCATCTGCCCCATATTCTCTTGTGCGGGATATAGCAAGCTGGACAATCAATGCAGCAATAGGGGCAAGAATGGAAAGAAACAGAAGTCCGAGAACTCCTCCTGCACTATCTTCATCACTTGTTCCAGCTCCAAGAAAAGCAGCCCACCTTGCCCAGTAGGCAATTGTCATAATTGCTCCCGCAATAGTTGCTGCAATTGTGGATATAAGGATATCTCTATTTTTTATATGAGAGATTTCGTGAGAAATAACTCCTTCTATCTCCTCAGGATTTAGAAGATTTAAAAGGCCTCTTGTTACAGCTATTGATGAATGTTTG
>DRTT01000157.1 GCA_011372105.1 Candidatus Aerophobota bacterium | reverse complement strand
GCAGGTATATGTGGAACTGACCTTCACATATGGCATGACAAAATGGTTTACTGGCCCCCTGTAATAATGGGGCATGAGTTTTCCGGTCAAGTAGTAAAAGTAGGAAAAAATGTCTCCCACTGGAAGGAAAAGGATAAAGTCGTAGCTGAACCTCATACAAAGGCATGTGGGGTTTGTTATCTTTGCAGGAGTGGCAACATTCATATCTGTCCTCACAAAAAGGCTATAGGCTGGGGAATAAACGGTGCATTTGCAGAATATATCAAAATGCCCTCTTACCTTCTCCACAGAATTCCGGAAAATCTATCTTACAATGAGGCAGCTTTAACAGAGCCTCTTGCAATAACCGTTAACTGTGTTCTTTTAACAGCAGGCGTTAAAGCAGGAGATGTGGTAATTATTGAAGGAGCAGGAACAATTGGTCTCATGGCTGCTATGATAGCAAAGATCGCAGGAGCAGAAAAGGTAATAGTAACAGGAGTAACACAGGATGAAAATTTGAGACTGAAAAAAGCAAGAGAGCTTGGATTTGAAACTGTAAATGTAGAAAAGGAAAACCTGGAAGAAGTTGTATTTAGTTTAACTCAGGGAAAAGGCGCTGACCTTGTGGTGGAGGCTGCAGGAGTTGAAAATGCAGTTAATACAGCCATCAAGATCACAAAGCGCCTTGGTAAAATTGCAATCCTTGGCATAACAGGTGAGAAAAAAATAAATGTTTTATGGGATGAGGCTGTTTTTAAGGGGTTAGATGTGAAGTTTTGTTTCAGCAGTAATTTTGAAAGCTGGGAGAGAGCTTTATCCTTTATGTCACAGAGAAAAGTTGAGGTATTGCCTCTCATAACACATACAGGCACCATAACCCAGTGGAAGAAAATATTCGGCGAGCTTGAAAGAGGGGAAGGAATAAAAGGTCTTTTTATATTTTAAGTTAAAATGGCCACAGACACTCTCAATGCCAATGTTCTGGTTTTAAACAAACTCTGGCAGGTTGTGGACATTTGCTCTGTTAGAAGAGCAATCTGTCTTCTTTACCTAAGACATGCACAGGTTGTGGTAAAGGAAGGGGGAGCTTTTTATACCTTTGGGTTTGAAGATTGGAAAGATTTCTCAAGAAACTCAAGAGGAGACGACTTTATATCAACAATCAACTACCGTCTGAAGGTTCCTAAGGCTATAATTCTTATGCTCTACGATAGGCTCCCTCCTCGCAGAGTAAAATTTACCCGAAAAAACATTTACCTTAGAGATAACAATACCTGTCAGTACTGTGGGAGAAAACTTCGCACAGACCAGCTCAACATCGACCATGTCATCCCTCTCTCAAGAGGAGGTAAAAACACCTGGGAAAATGTCGTTTGTTCCTGTATCTCTTGCAATATGCGCAAAGGCAACAAAACCTTGAAAGAGGCAGGGATGAGGCTTATAAGAAAACCCAGAAAACCTGACTGGAAAACATTTGTAAAAAATAGATTTAACACCTCTGAATGGGAAAGCTGGAAAGACTTTCTTGATGTTGCTTACTGGAATGTGGAACTTGAGGAGGATAAATAAATGGAAAAAGTGATAACCAAAACCAACCTTCCTGGACTAAAACTTCTAAAAAGAGGGAAAGTAAGAGACATTTACGATTTCGGCGATAAGCTTTTAATTGTGTCTACAGATAGAATATCTGCTTTTGACTGTGTTTTAGAAGAAGGTATACCTTTGAAAGGGAAAGTTTTAAATCAGCTTTCCAGTTTCTGGTTTAAAAAGACAGAACATATCATTGAAAATCATATGATTAGTACAAATCTTGAGGACTTTCCTCCCGAGGTGCTTTCTTTTAAAGACATTCTCCAGGGAAGAGCTATGCTGGTTAAAAAGACAGAACCGATAAAACTTGAGTGTGTTGTAAGGGGATATTTAAGTGGCTCTGCATACAGAGAATACAAAAAGACAGGAAAAGTTGCAAAAATAACCCTGCCCGAGAATTTGAGAGAAAGCGATCCTTTGCCTTATCCAATTTTTACACCAGCTATTAAGGCAGAAGAAGGGCATGATGTAAATATATCTTTTGATGAAATGAAAAAAATCCTTGGAGAAAAACTTTCTCAAAACTTAAAAGACATAAGTCTTGAAATTTACAAATTTGCCGCCGAGTTTTTAGATTTACGTGGGTTTATACTTGCCGATACCAAATTTGAATTTGGTATGCTGGATGGCAAAATTCTCCTGATAGACGAAGTTTTAACACCGGATTCATCAAGGTTCTGGTCTAAAGAAAGCTATACCCCGGGGAAACCACAGGAAAGTTTTGATAAACAATTTGTTAGAGATTATCTTGATAGTCTGAACTGGAACAAACTCCCTCCCCCTCCCCCTCTTCCTCCTGATGTAATTCAAAAGACAAGTCAAATTTATCAAAAAGCCTATCAGAAAATAACAGGAAAATCCATACTCGACCCTTAAAAATTTTCCATACAAAAAATAATACAAACCATCCCGTTGACACCCTTGCTCCAAACTATAAAATTAACAGAGGCAGGTGATTTAAATGCACGAGAAAGATCTACAAAAATTAAAAGCAATTGAAAAAAGATATGAAGAATTAAACAAGCTTTTAACTGACCCTGAAACGATAAAAGAGCCCAAACTTCTTCAAAAATACAGTAAAGAGCAAAAAAGGATAGAGGAAATAATCAATATGTGGAAAGAGTATCAGAAACTGGAAAAAGAACTTGAAAGCCTAAAAACAATGATTTGCGAGGAAGAAGGAGAGCTTAAAGAGCTGGCAGAGGAGGAAAAAGAAAAGGTTGAAGAAAAAATAAAAGAACTTGAGGAAAAAATAAACCTTGCTCTCTTACCCAAAGATAAATATTCTCACAGAAACGCAATAGTTGAAATAAGAGCAGGCGCAGGAGGAGAGGAAGCTGCCTTATTTGCAGCCGATCTTTACAAAATGTATATAAAGTTCTGCGAAGATAAAGGATGGAAGATTGAAAACATTGACTTCCATCCCACAGATATGGGAGGGTTTAAAGAGGTAATATTTGCAGTTGAAGGAAAGGATGCCTTTTCCACCTTAAGATACGAGAGCGGAGTTCATCGTGTCCAGAGAATTCCTGTGACAGAGTCAAGTGG
>DRTT01000036.1 GCA_011372105.1 Candidatus Aerophobota bacterium | reverse complement strand
TACGGTGAGAGCAGGGTTCATAGTAGAGCCTGATGGAGTATTAAGGTCTATTCTATATTACCCTCAGGAACGTGGCAGGAATATGGATGAGATTTTGAGAATGATTAAAGGATTTCAAATTTCTGACAGGGGAAAAGTAGCAATACCTGCAAACTGGCCTGAGAATGAACTTATTAAAGATGAGGTTATCATTCCACCTCCAACCGATGAAAAAAACGCAAAACAAAGAAAAAGTCAGTATGAATGCTTTGACTGGTGGTTCTGTCACAAAAAAATTTAAGGAAGAGAAAAAATGACAGAAAAACTGCAGATTTATAAATGCGAAGTTTGCGGGAATATTGTGGAGGTTTTGCATGAGGGAAAAGGAGAGCTTGTTTGTTGTGGAAAGCCAATGACACTTATGATAGAAAAGAAGTATGAAGAAGGAAAGGAAAAGCATCTTCCGGTAATTGAAGCTACTGATTTGGGAGCCAAAATAAAAGTTGGTCCTATTCCTCATCCAATGGAGGAGAAACATTATATTGAATGGGTGGAGATTGAGACAGATGCCAAGGTTTATCGTAAGTTTTTATCACCTGGTGATGCTCCTGAGGCAGAGTTTCCTGTAAAAGCAAAAAAAGTAAAAAGTGTGCGAGAATACTGTAACATTCACGGACTTTGGAAAGTTGACTTCTAAAATCAGGGAGGTTTGAAATGAAACGTTGGAGATGTGGTGTTTGCGGTTATATTCACACAGGAAAAAATCCTCCAGAAAAATGTCCAAATTGTGGTTCTCCTAAAGAGAAGTTTGAGGAGGTCCCACCTGAATTCGAGCAAATTCACATGCATTATGCTCAAAAGATCTCCTATACCGATAAGGTGGAGATTAATCCATTTTTTGGAGATTACAAATCTATCTCTCCCTATGTCTACAATCTACCTGTAGGTGAACGTGTTCCCTTACATAGGCACCCAACTACAGATGAGCTTTTCTTCATCTTAAAAGGGCGAATAAGATTTAAAATTGGTGGTAAAGAGATTGTTGCTGTGAGTGGAGATGTTGTCCAGGGAAAGATGAATATACCACACACCTTTGAAAATATTGGAAATGAGCCTGCTGCATTTTTGTCTGTGAAAGCTCCAAAACCTGTAGATGTTGAAATGCTGGAGGAATAATGAGGATAAAAATAAAAAAGGGGTTGTTATAAAATGAAAAGCCTGAGACAGGTTATAAACGTGGCTATTAAAATGGAAAAAGATGGAATAGATTTTTACAAAAAAGCTGCAGATAGAACTTCTCATCCTCTTGGCAGAGAAATGTTCCTGTCTTTTATGAGGGATGAAGAAAGACATTTAAATGTCTTTAAAGAAATACTGGCCGACTTTGGTTTTTCTAATTTTGAAAAGTATTTTGATAAAACCCCCCGAGAGGAAATTAAAACAGTGTTTAGTCAAGTAAAAGATGAGATAAAAAAGGAAGTTGCTGCAAGCCCTGGTGAGTTGGAGGTTCTTGAGGTTGGAATGAAAATGGAAGAAGAGAGTGTTCATTTTTATCAAAATTGGCTGGGAGAGGTATCTGACGAGAAAGAAGAAAAATTACTGGAGAGATTGGTTCTGGAGGAGAAGGAGCATTACAAAATCTTAGAAAATACCCATTCTTTTCTAAAAGATTCTGGGAAGTGGTTTCTTTGGGAAGAAAAAGCCCTTATTGATGGAGGATAAATGTGTCTTGGTGATAAGTCTATCTTTCTACCGCAGCGAAAAGAATGACCGAGGCAAAACTGACTATCGCACCATATGCAAAAGTCATGCTGGGGTTAATTTGCCACAGAGCTCCAGCGATCAAGCTGGATGGTAGAGCTGCAAGCCCTGTGATTGTATGAAATGCCCCAAGAGCTGTAGCTTTCAATCTCTCTGAAACAAGGTCAGCTACAAAAGCTCTTTGGTTACCATCTATCATGGCGTAGGTTATGCCATAGAGGGCAAATAAAATTAAAAAAGCTGTGAAAGAAGCCAGGAAGATAAAGCCAAAACATGTTGCAGAGAATAGAAGATATCCGGAAATAATTACCTTTTTTCTTCCTATTTTGTCCGAGAGGCTACCAAAGGGGATAGCAAAAATAGCGTAAAATACGTTAAAGAGAACATAAAGCAAAATTGGCATCCCAAGGGATAGTCTGCCGACGAAAAATTCCCGGGCTCTCAGGATGAAAAACATATAGCTAAAATTTGCAAGAGAAAATATCCCGCAGACTGTAATAAAAAGTTTCAGAGAAGAGGGAAGATTTTTCAGACCTATTTTCAGGGTAATATTCTGGGGCTTCCTCCTTATTTCTTTTACAAAATAAAGAGGAATTAAAGAGGTAAAGGCAATTGCTGCTGCTATAAGTATAATGGTGTTTAAGTTAAGATTCAAAAACCATAGAAGAAGAAAAACAAAGACAGAACCCAAAATTGCCCCGGAGGTGTCAAGCGCTCTGTGGATTCCAAAGCCTTTGCCTTTTTTCTCCGGCATAGAATCGGCAATAATGGCATCTCTTGATGCAGTTCTAAGTCCCTTACCTACTCTCTCCAGACTGGCAAAGATTAAAATGTGCTCCCATGTTTTGGAGAAGGCAAGTAGTAATTTGAATACAGATGAGGTAAGGTAGCCTGAGGAAACAAAAGCTTTTCTTTTGCCACTTCTATCAGAAAGGTAACCGGCAAAAATTTTCAGAATACTTGATATACTATCTCTAAGTCCTCCAATAAGCCCTACGATAACTCCCCCACCACCGAGAGCTGTTATGAGCATAGGTAAAATTGGCATTATCATCTCGCTACTGAGGTCATTGAGAAAACTCACAATTCCCAAAAGAAGTATGTTAGCACTTAGCTTTTCGGATATCCTGGTATCTCTCATGTGAAGTGTCTTTTAAGGTGAATTTAATAAATATAATATAAAATGAACCTGATATGGCCAAATTATACTGTGAACAGGTAAAAAGTAAAGTTACTCTGGCAGGGTCATAAAGTCTCTTACCTCAGTTTTATTTGACAGATTTTGAGCTTTAATTATGCTAATATTCCATCTTGCTATACCTGTGTTGAGCTTTTTTTAACCTGAAAAGGTAAAAACTTAAGAAAAATAGCCCTAATAATTTATAAAG
>DRTT01000176.1 GCA_011372105.1 Candidatus Aerophobota bacterium | reverse complement strand
GGAAAAACACCTGAGAGTATAAGGGGAATTTTGACTAACTTAAAAGCAGAAATTATTGAGCCTGTTCTAACAAAAGGTTATCCCAAACAGGAGGATTTTAAAAGACTTGAGGAATTGGTAGAAAAAATTTCTGAAAAACATAAAGAACTTGGAATTTTAAATAATTAAGTTAAAAAAGGAGGAATGTAAAATGATAACAAGAGAAAAGGTTGAGGAGGTTTTAAATAAGATAAGACCCAGCTTGCAGTTTGAGGGAGGGGATGTGGAACTTGTTGAGGTTACTTCCGAGGGGATTGTAAAGGTGAAGCTCACCGGTGCCTGTGGTGGATGTCCAATGAGCCAGCTAACTTTAAAGATGGGAATAGAAAAAATAGTAAAAAAGGAAATTCCTGAGGTAAAGGAAGTTGTGAGTGTTTAATTTAGATTTGCCTCTTCCCTACGGAGACGTTTTTTTGCTTCTTCAAAAAAGGGTGTAGCAAAAGAGGTTGTCCAGGTTCTTTCTTGAAAATTTCTTTTTTTCAGGGTTTCCAGAAAATTTTTAAATTCCTCAAAGTAAGAGCCATAAATGTGGTAGCTGTCAGCAATATGAACATATTTTCCAACTTTTACCTCTTTCCCTCTTTTTTTGCTTATTTTCTCTGCTACCATTTTTTGAAGCTCGGTGAAGGCAAACATATTCATAAAAGCAGCCTTAAAAGCATCGTTACTTCGCAGGTGGACATTTAGCTGGAGATAGTCGTTAACTATTCTGAACCACATACGCTGTAGACAGGGAGGGTCATCAAATTTGGGATCCATCCAGCACTTCCATGTAATAGCCTGGGCACGTCTTGAAAAAGGTGCTGTAGAAAGTTTATTAACAATGAATTCAATCTGGTCTATCGGCGAGCTTTCTCCTGGAATTTTGTAATTAAAGAGTCGTTCATGATAAGTATACTCCCATTTACCCTCTTCTGGTCTAATCCAGCTATCGTGAATTCCGTACAGAACCTCCTGTCTGTAGATTTCAAGTTCTTCAAGGCCTGCAGGAATGGCTCTGTGAATTCGTGGCTCTTTAAAGGGCTCCTCAATCTCAATTATCATGGTACAGTCCCGGGAAGGAGGATCTCCTGGTTTATCATACTCTGTTCTGATAGGAATGCCTTTCTCCCAGCAGGTAATAACTGATTTTTCCCATCCCTCCGGGAGAGTGGCTGCCTTTACCAGAAATACAGGAGAACCTTTTTCGTTTTGCATTTTTTTATAACCTTTTGTTAAATCCGGGGTTTTCTTTTTCTCCATTCGGTGCTTTGCTCATAGGCATAGGCAACCCTCAAAATGGTACCTTCATCAAAAGGTCTTCCTAAAATCTGAAGCCCCACGGGAAGCCCATTTTTGCCAAATCCGCAGGGAATTGATATACCGGGGATGCCTGCAAGATTTGCTGAGATGGTAAAAATGTCAGAAAGGTACATCTTTAAAGGATCGTCTATTTTTTCTCCCACCCTGAAGGCAACCGTTGGAGAGGTGGGGGTTAAGAGAACATCGTATTTTTCAAAGGCTTTTTCAAAGTCCTGTTTTATCAAAGTTCTCACTCTTAGAGCTTTACCGTAGTAGTTCTCATAGTATCCCTTAGAGAGAACATAGGTTCCAAGCATTATCCTTCTTTTCACCTCATCTCCAAATCCTTCCCTCCTTGTCTTTTTGTACATGTCAATCATGTTTGTTTTTTCCCTTGTTCTGTATCCGTACTTTACCCCATCGTACCTTGCCAGGTTGGAGCTTGCCTCTGCTGTTGCTATCAGGTAGTAGGTAGCAACAGCATATTCTGTATGAGGAAGCGAGGTTTCTTCCACTCTCGCGCCTAAATCCTCCATCACTTTCGCTGCTTGAAGCACACTTTCTCTTACTTCTTTCTCTGTTCCCTCAACGAAATATTCCTTGGGAAGGCCGATTTTTATTCCGTTCAAATCAGGAATAAGATGCTCAAGATAGTTCGGAACAGGAATATCAACAGATGTTGAATCTCTGCCATCTTTTCCGCTTATAACTTTAAGCAAAATAGCACAATCGGTAACATCCTTTGTTAAAGGTCCTATCTGGTCAAGAGAGGAGGCAAAGGCGACAAGTCCATAGCGGGAAACTCTTCCATATGTGGGTTTCATACCTACAATTCCACAAAGAGCTGCAGGCTGTCTTATGGAACCTCCTGTGTCAGAGCCAAGAGCAAATGTTGCCTCTCCACTTGCCACAGCAGCAGCTGAGCCTCCGGATGAACCTCCCGGTATTGTCTCAATGTTCCAGGGGTTGCGGGTGATGTAAAATGAGGAGTTTTCAGTTGAGGACCCCATGGCAAACTCATCCATGTTTGTTTTTCCTATTATTATACATCCTGCCTCTTTTAACTTCTCAACCACAGTAGCAGAGTAAGGAGGGAAGAAGTTCTCAAGAATTCGGGAAGCACAGGTTGTTTTTCCATTCCTGATACATATGTTATCTTTAATTGCAACAGGAATACCACAGAGAGGAGGAATTTCTCTTCCTTCAGCAATTTTTTTATCCCACATTTTTGCCTCGTTTAAAGCTTCCTCTTTGTTCAGAGAGATAAAAGCTTTTATTTTTTCCTCCACCTCTTCAATTCTTTTAAAGTGAGAGATAATGATTTCTTCAGCGGATATCTCTTTTCTGATTAACAGTTTTACGAGCTTATGAGCAGGAAGCTCAATAATGTGCTCTTCCATTTTTCTCTCCCTGTTTTTTGCTTAGTAGAACTTCATTATTTTAAATTATGAGTTTTTGTCAACTTATCCAGAATCCTTTGTGGTGCAAATTTGATTTTTTAAATTTCTCTTTAAGTAATTTGCCTTTCTAACTTATCTTAAGGATTTGCAAAATAAAAGAAATTTTTTAAAAAATACTCTGTCAATGCCAATCAAGATCCTTACTGTGACTTGTTGACAGCTGGGGGTAATGTGGTAAAATTACTTCACCTTATTATAAGTCAGAAAAAAGATAAGGAGGAGAAGGGGTGACAGAGAAAAAAGAGAAGAGAGGAGTAAAAAAGGGATTTGTGCTTTTGTGTGGGGTGGTCTTTTTAGGGCTTGTTTTAAGCGGAGGTTGCTTTGCAGGAAAGGAACCTTATAAGATAGG
>DRTT01000152.1 GCA_011372105.1 Candidatus Aerophobota bacterium | reverse complement strand
CTGGAATTTCGTAAAGACTGACCTTAACCCTGTCCTCAAAGACCACCAATTCCTTGATGATGAGTTGAAGAAATTGGTGTTTTTCTTTTAGCAGGAGTTTTGGGAAGACCTGACTAAATCCCTGATAGGTTCTCTGGACAATGTCTATATCAATGAGTTTGCTTTCCTCTCTCCTGATGGAGATGTTTAATTCCTCAATTTGTCTTTCAAGGGATTTCTTCTCTTTCTCTAAATTTTTTAATTCTTCCTCTATTGCCTCAATCTCAAGACTTCCCACCTTTATAGCCTTGATAAGACTTTTTATCTCTTCTTCCTTTCCTCTTTTTGCCTTTTCTAAAAGATTTTCTTTTTTCTTAAAGGCTCTAACCCCTTCTGGGCAACAAAATTGATATTCTTTAAGGTTTCCTCAAGTTGACTTCTGTCCTGACTTAGTTCCTTTATCTTCTCAATGACGGCATTCTCGAACTCTCTTGAGCCTAAAGGCTTGAGGGACAGGCTTTTTTCTTTGTGCTTACTCTTGTCATTTGTAATAAAAATATTTCTGACCATTTTTGATGGAATAATGGGAACTCATAACAGACCCCCACAATAACCACACATTATGAGACCTCTTAAAAGGAGGTTGTATTTATTCTGGCTTTTCCTAAAGAAAATGGAATTTATTATAGCTTTGGGGGACATATGTCACTATTTTAGATGACTTAGCGCGCACTTAGCGCGCAGTTTGACTTTTTGTAAAATTCTGGTAAATTTTATCAAGAGAAATATTTTTCTGACTATTTTGAAAATCAAGTAAATTCAAAATTAGATAAAAATTGAAAATCTCTGACATTTAATTTCCCGAAGTATTTTTCTACGAAGATTCTCCTGCAAGCCTTTTTTCGTTTTTAAAAAATTTAATTTGGTCTCCGGAGAGACAGATGTTGTCCAGGCTTGAGCAGGAAATAGAGTTAATAAAAAGGCATGCCACTATCTTGAAATTTGTTGTTGAAAAGGCTCCAATTGGCATTATAAAATTATCAGAGCTTAGTGGATATCCACAGCATAAGGTTAGATATTCTCTAAGGGTATTGGAACACCAAAATCTGGTAAAGCCTTCATCTGAAGGGGCTGTGGCTACTTCAAAGGCAAGGAAATTTATAAAGTTTTTGCCAGGCAAAATAAAACAGCTTTCCAGAAGGCTGGAAAATCTTGGTCTTAGTTTTGAAAAAGAGGGATTTCTATGATTTTTTTGTTATGTGTTTTGTCACATGTTATCATGGCACTATATAGCATAATAGAGGAGGTGAAAACGTGCAGATATTCGGTTTGCCTCTAAAAACCTTTCTTACTATAGTTTTGGTGCCTTGCGGGATAATAGGTGTGTTATTTTTCTGGGGTAAATTATACAGAGTTTCTGAAAAGTAAAAATACATAAAGAGGGGAAAATGTCTAAAACGATAACAACCTTGGTAATACTTATTTATCTTATGATAATATTGGGCATAGGAGCTTGGGCTTCTAAGAAAATAAAAACTGCTGAAGATTATGTGGTAGCGGGAAGATCCCTTGGTTTCTGGATGTTTACTATTTTAATTATTGCCTCCTGCACAAGTGGTATGACTCTTTTGGGAGTGGCTGGTTTGGGGTACATAGGAGGCTGGCCTACCATCTGGGAGCAGATATTTGTTCCTCTTTCCTGCGCAATTTGCATTCTTGTTTATGGAACTAAACTGCACAAGGTTGGTCAGGAAAAAAAATACATGACTATCCAGGATTATTTTTCTCACAGATTTTATTCACCAAGAGCAATGAGAGCGGTTTCTGGTATCGCTGTGCTTATAACCTCAGCAATTTATCTTGTTGGTCAATATCGAGCTATAAGTATTGTTCTTACTCGGCTGTTAGGTATAACTCACTTGCAGGCACTTTTAATTGGAGCAGGTATAGTGATGGTGTATGTAATTATGGGAGGACTTTATGCTGTAGCCTGGACTACTCTTATTCAGGGATTAATTCTTATTATAGGGGTTCTTTGTACAGCTCCTTTTGTGATTTTATTTGCTGGAGGATTTACTCATATAAATAAAGTATTAGGAGAAATAGATCCAAATTATCTTAAATTAGCTTTTCCTCAGCAACACCCCCCTTATGCTTCTTATGCTTTTTTAACTCCTGCTTTTATAGTGTCCTTTTTCTTTCTTCTTGCCATGGGGCTTGGTTCTGCTCCTCACATAGTTAACAATGTTCTCACAGCAAAGAAGAGAGAATACTACAGATGGGCTCCTCTTGCAGCTTTTGCTATATATGTTGTGATAATGTATCTTATTAAAATGGTGGGATTTGCTGCCAGAGTGATGGTGGAAGAAGGTGTTCTTTCTGTATCTCATCCTGATTATTCTTTTATTGCCAGCGTGGAGCATATAATGCCCTCCCCGGTTTGGGCTTTATTTGGGGTGGTCATCTTGGCCGCGGTTATGTCCACTACCGACAGACTTCTTTTAACTATTGGCAGTTGTGTGGGATGGGACATCTATAAAAGTCTAATAAATCCCCATGCTTCTGATAAAAAAGTTAATATGATAAGTAGAGTATCTGTTGCTGGATTTGCTATCATCACTGTGATTATGGCAATAAGGCCACCTGCTTTGCTGGCCTGGTTAATCTGGATGGGAATTGGAATAATGCTTGCCTGTTTTGTTACCCCTTTGTTATTCGGGCTTTACTGGAAAAGGGCTACAAGAGAAGGAGGGATTTTAAGCATGCTTATCGGGCTTGTCTCTGCTGTGATCTTCGGAGCTATCCATCAATTCATAGCACCTCTTCCAATGCATTTTAGTTTTTATGCCTTTGTTATCTCCGTGATTACCATGGTAGTAGTGAGTATGTTTACCAAAAAGCCCGAAGAGAAAATTATTAAAGAAACACGAACCGGATTTTATATAAGAAAATAAAGCCAAAGAATGTTCTGTAGAGAAAACAGGAGTAGGTTCGTTGAATTTATTAGCAGTGTTGATAAAATAGCATGTTTATGAGCTTTTTATCTTCTCTTTGAGATATGGAGGAGCTTTTCGCTGAATTTTCTTGCACTTTCCCCTGTGGTTTTTGTTCCGCAATTAATTTTTTAAATAAGCACTATATCAACCTCCTTTGGATACCTGAGAAACCCTAATTCTATTGTCATT
>DRTT01000166.1 GCA_011372105.1 Candidatus Aerophobota bacterium | reverse complement strand
CCTCGAGGGTTCGAATCCCTCCCTCTCCGCCAGGTTTAAAAATAACCTCTAATAAGGAAGTTTAAAAGATTAAAAATTCAGATGATAAAGCGTTTGTGACTAAATTGTGACCAAAGAGCCATCTTCACCTTCCTACCACTTACACAAGATATAAAGAGGCTCTTGAAGATTTAAACTCTGGAAAGAAAGATACAAGAACCTTGCTCCTCGTGCTGTTTTATGTCGCAAGATCGATCTTGACATCATCCATCCAGGTGCAGCTGGTCCTGCACTTTTAAGTGTGCAAGATCCTTTACAAAGTCTTTAGTTTCCTCTTGTCAAAAAAGACTTTCTTAGAGATACCAGAGAGCCTTTATGCTCATCTTAAAAAGTGTCTCAATTTCAGTTATTATACGACAAACTCAGTTAGTCATATACATTAAAATGAATTTAATTTAAAAAAAATTGGGTAGGACTTGAAAATTTTTGAATAAAAAGGGTCAGGCCCTTTCAAAAAGCCTGACCCTAATTAAATTTAACCTCTTAGCTCCGCTTCACCCACTTATCTACAATAGGAAAGAGACCTTTAAATGTTAGATTCCATTCTTGTTCGAATTCATTAAAACCGGATCGGAAATTTTCATATTTTTCACTAACTGATGAGCCCGTGGTTTTTCCGGAATAAAGCTTTTTATATTTGTCTAATACAGACTCGTACAGGGTTTTGATTTCTCCATTTGCAGGATGCCACTCTTTTAAAGCTTCTTCAAATGACTTTTCTAGATTTTCAAGTTGAGAAAGAGAGTCCTGAAGGACAGGTTCTATCTTTTTAAAAAGCTGCCATCGAGCGAAAAATTCATACAAGTTTCTTTGTTTCTCAAGCAAGTTAGAAAATACATCCTCTACATCATTAGAAGATTGCTGCGTCTCGGTTAGCCTTGTTACATTTTCCATAAGGGGTTCTATAAGGCTTTGCATTTGCTCTGTTTTAGGTAGCCAATCATTCATCATATTCTGTAGTTTCGCTTTTAACTCACTTACTTCATTGGAAATTCTTTTTATTGAAGGCTCAAGTTTTTTATACACAAAAATTTTAAGATGAGCCTGCTCGAGAGATTGCTGAATTCTGTCACACTCTCTTATTATTGAGGTAAACAAATCCTGAGGCTCAATCTGTTCAGAAGGTGTAACTGATTGACTAAGTATGTTAGATATAGAACTCCAGGTATCTTTAATCTCGTCGAATTTTGACTCCCACTCTTTCATGATTGATTCAAGCTCATTCACAAATCCAATAATTGAATAAAAATTAACGCCTGCTTCATTCACATCTTCTATTTTCTGCTCCAGAAGAGAAAATGAGTTTAATAAATCGGTTGTTTTTTGAACTAAAGAGTGAACTTCAAGCTCTATAGAACGAGGGAGGTCTCTTGTGCTGTTGGAAAGAGGAATAACAGTGTCTTCGAGAAATTTGTTAACGACTTCCTTTAAAGTTTTTACATCCTCCTCCATTTGCTCAAAGTCATCAAGATAAGTTTGCATCTTCTCACCTCCTTGACATATTTTTTATAGGAAAAGCGTTTTTATTATAAACATTTTAAAAATTAATTGTCAAGTATATATAATCTTTAGCCATGTTAATTAAATTTTAAATTGATAGATAGGGGATATTGAGTTAAATACTACCAGGAAGCAAAAAACATCCTTCATATTTTGTGACTAAATTGTGACCATCTGAGACCAAAATAAGTAAAAATAAATCAAAATAAATACAACCATAAAAACTTGAAAATCTTTTACGGAAACGGATTAGAGACGAAAATGAAGGTCAGCACAGGAAGGTAAAAATAGCATAAATAGTATCGAGGGCTTCAGTTCCTTCCTCTCCACCAGAGGGGAAAAATAGCTTTAAAAGTTATAAGACATGACCCACCAGCTGATCCAAAAAATAAAAATGCTTGGTTTCAGGACATGGCTTACGATTTATCAGCCAAATAATTCACCAAATATTAAAATAGCTCTTTCAATATCATCATCATTTACATCAAGATGAGTCACTGCCCGTAATAGTGGACCCTCAATATGTAAAACAAGAACTTCTCTCTTTTTCAACTCTTCAACTGCCTTTTTAGCATCCCATCCTTTTTTTCTTATTTCAAAATAAATAATATTTGTCTGCACCCTTTCAGGGTCAATTTTAATACCGGGAATTTTTTGAAGAGCTATGGCAAGTCTTTTGGCTCTTCTGTGGTCATCAGCCAACCGGTTTACGTGATGATCCAGAGCATAAATTCCAGCAGCAGCTAAAAAACCTATCTGTCTCATCCCTCCTCCATACATTTTTCTGTAACGTCTCACCTTCTCAATAAACTCCTTTGTTCCTGCTATCATTGAACCAACAGGCGCACCAAGACCTTTGGATAGGCAGAGAGTAACAGAATCTACATACCGGGTATACTCTACAGGATCTACTCCACAGGCTACAGTGGCATTAAGAAGTCTTGCTCCATCCATATGAAGAGGTATCTTGTGTTTTTTAGCCAGTTGTGAAATCTCTTTTACAACATTCAAAGGATAAATAGTACCACCACCTCTGTTGTGGGTATTCTCAATACATATAAGGCGAGTTGGAGGAAGATGAAAATCCTTCTTGTCCCTTATAGCTTTTTCTATCTGCTCAGGATAAAGGATTCCCCTTTCCCCCAGAAGAGGATGAAGTTGCACACAGGATAAAGCTGCTGCTGCTCCACTTTCATCGTTGAAAATATGAGAGTATCTTTCCACAATAACCTCATCACCAGGATTTGTGTGAGCTTTAATGCACAACTGATTAGCCATAGTTCCTGATGGGACAAAAATTGAAGCTTCTTTACCTAAAAGTTTTGCTACCTTCTCCTCTAAAAGATTAACTGTCGGATCCTCTCCGTAAACATCATCTCCAACCTCTGCACGAAACATTGCCTCAAGCATCTTTTTTGTTGGTCTTGTAACTGTGTCACTTCGCAGATCTATCATTTTTTTTACCTTATTATTTTTATTTATTTATTTATTTATTATGTCAAACGTGCTACCTTCTAATCCTATCTATTCTTTCAATAATCTTTCCAGTTTCCTTTTACTAAGCAGAACATATTCTCTATCTTTTGAAAAAACCTCTAAGGTTATAGTACCATTATAATAGTCTTTTAAAAT
>DRTT01000051.1 GCA_011372105.1 Candidatus Aerophobota bacterium | reverse complement strand
CCGGGAGGGCTCCTGCTAAGATTAAAAGCCTTGCAATTGCCATGTTAGCTGCACCTGCACCAATCATGGAGATTTTAACCTTGTCAATATCTTTTCCCACAATCTTGAGAGCATTAAAGACACCTGCTAAAGTTATGGCAGCTGTTCCCTGCTGGTCATCATGCCATACAGGTATTTCCATTTCCTTTCGCAATCTCTCAAGGACGTAAAAGCATTTTGGTTTTTCAATATCCTCAAGGTTTATACCACCAAAGGAGGGCTGGAGCCATTTCACAGCAGTTATTATCTCCTCTTTATTTTTTGTATCAAGACATATGGGAAAGGCATCAACTCCTCCAAGGTATTTAAACAAAAGTGCCTTTCCCTCCATAACAGGAAGGGCTGCCTCAGGTCCTATATCGCCAAGCCCCAGTACTCTTGTTCCATCTGAGACAACTGCAACCGTGTTCCATTTGTTTGTATTCTCATAAACCTTTTCTTTATCCTTCTCTATCTCTCTGCAGGGTTTTGCAACACCAGGTGTATACCAGATAGCAAAGTCATTGAAGTCTCTTATAACGCATTTTGGTACTATCTCTATTTTCCCCTTATAAAAGGGGTGAAGCTTCAGGGCATCCTCCCCTGGCTTTTTCGCCTTTGCAAGAAGTTCCTCAACTGTTAATTTTTTTTGGTGCATTTTATAATCTCCTCTGTTTTTTAGAGATTATACCAAAAAATTACTTTTTATCCAAATATCTTATGTAAAACCCTCGTGCATAAAACAACCATAATGAGAGCAACAGGATATACAGCACCATAGGCAGCTGCTGGTTCTTTCTTACCTGTTGTTTCAATAGCAATACCCAATCCTGGAGTACTTGTCATGGCACCACATATTGCTCCTGTTAAAACAACCCAATCGAGCTTATAAATGTACCTTCCAACAAGAAATGCAGCTATGATTGGGGAAATAGATCCTAATGCTCCAATCATCAAAAGTAAAACTCCTGCCTGTTTAAACGTTGCCACAATACTGCCACCTGCCTGTATCCCAACAACTCCCAGAAAGAAAGCAAGAGCAACTGCTCTTATCACATCAAGCACACCTTCATCAAAAGGAAACTTCCCCTTCTTATAAAGAATTGAGCCTGCAAAAAGAGAAAAAACCAAAACTCCCCCTGTAGAACCCAACTTAATATCCCCTATAAACGGAAGAGGAAACCTCACCTTTCCTAAAAGCATTCCCCCTATAGCAAAAAGAGAAAATATTACTAAAGAAAATACCCTTTTAAAGATCTTTCCACTCTTATCCTTCTCTCCATCTAAGAGTATAGAAGAATTTTCTATCTCCCTGTGCACATTAAACCTGAAAACTTTGGGCGCAAGCTGAACAAAAAGAATTACACTAATAACCCCGGGGATGTAGCCAATTGAATGTCCAAGAGTAACAAGATTGTTACCACCTGTTGCTTCCAGTGCAGCTGCAAGACCTGGAGAACTCGTCATTGCGCCTGTGTAGGTTCCTGCTATCAAGACAGAATCAACTTCACCAGAGTAAACAAAAACCAAAATACAAGTTATTATCGCAGAGATGATTGGAGCAATAACACCCAGGGTTATGAATTTCACACCATGTAATTTTAAAACCCGGACAATATCCTTTGCTGCCAGAAGACCAACTGCAGTGATAAATATTATAAGATTAAACAAAGAAAACCCTTTATCGACACTACCTCCCATTGCTCCAAAGAAAAGACCTACAAAAAGAGTTCCCGAAATTCCAATACTTACCCCTCTCACGGAGATCTTCCCCAGAAGAGAACCAAGAGCCACAGTTAAAAACAACAAAAATATTTGGTCTTTCACCAGAGTATTCAGAAAATCCATACAACTCAACCTCACTTGTAATCAAAAAATCGTAACATAAACCAGGATGGACACTTAAACTAAAAGGGTAGGGCCATGCTTTTTATCCTAAGAAAATCTTAATCTCTCTTGTTATATCTTCTACTGTAAGTTTGAATTTTTTCTTCATCTCTTCATTAGTTCCGGATTTCCCAAAAGTATCTCTTATACCAATCCTCTTAAGCCTTGCAGGGTATTTCTCTGAAATAACCTCTGCAACCGCAGAACCCAATCCCCCTATTATATTGTGATTCTCAACTGTCACTATACTGCCTGTCTCCTCTGCTGCTTTTACAATAATTTCCTCGTCGATAGGTTTTATACAGCTCATATTAATAACTTTTGCACTTATGCCCTCTTTCTCTAAATTATCAGCTACCTTAAGAGTATCCTCAACCAGTGCTCCTGAGGAAATCAGGGTAACATCCTTTCCCTCTTTTAACAGGACACCCTTACCCAAGGAGAAGTTGTAGTTTGAAGGCACAATCTGAGGCATAGGATCTCTTCCTATTCTAAGATACACAGGACCATCGTATTCGCAGGCAAACTCCACGACTTTTTCTGTTTCAATAGCATCTACAGGCTCTATAACCACCATGTTAGCAATTGACCTCATGATGGCTATATCCTCAAGTGCCTGATGGGTTGCCCCGTTTTTTCCGACAAAAAGCCCAACATATGCCCCAACAATTTTAACATTTAACCTTGGATAGGCACAAGATACTGTTACTTGATCACAAACTCTTCTTGAAGCAAAACAGGCAAAAGTAGTGGCAAAGGGAATAAACCCAAGTGTAGAAAGTCCTGCGGCAATTCCTATCATATTTTGCTCGGCAATTCCAACAGGTATAAACCTTTCCGGGAAACGTTCTCTAAAGTAAGTTACCTTTGTGGAAGGGGCAAGGTCTGCGTCTAAAACTACAATATTTTCATTTTTTTCTGCCAAATTTACAAGAGTTCTACCAAAAGCTTCTCTTGGAGCTATTTTAGAAGACATTCAACCCTCCTTCATTTGTAATAAGGTAGCCTCAATTTCTTCCTGCGAGCAACCAAGCTCTCTTAGAGCATTTTTCACCTGCTCCTTTGTCATAGAAACAGCATGCCACTCAACTTTATCCTCCATGAAAGACACTCCACAGCCCTTTACAGTGTGAGCAATTATCAAAGTAGGTTTTTCCTTTATATTTTTCGCCATATTAAGAGCATTCATAATCTGGGTAAAAGAGTGACCATTTATCTCTATTACATGCCAGCCGAAAGATATCCATTTCTCGTAAAGTGGCTCAAGAGGCATAACTTCT
>DRTT01000070.1 GCA_011372105.1 Candidatus Aerophobota bacterium | reverse complement strand
CAGGCGACTTCTATAGATGTAAGAAGAAAGAGCGTTCCTTCCACAAAAGGTCTTATAGAAGAGGTGTAAATGCTGGCCGTAGTTCAGAGGGTTAGCTTTGCACGGTGTGTTGTAGAGGATAAAGAAGTGGCGCAGATAAAAAAAGGAATAGTTGCACTTCTTGCCATAGGGAAAAAAGATGAGTTGAAGGATGCCACCTGGATGGCCAGAAAGATGGTTAATTTAAGAATTTTTGAAGATCAGAATGGAAAAATGAATCTTTCTCTTATTGATGTGAGGGGAGAAATCCTTGTTGTTCCTCAATTTACTCTTTATGGAGATTGCAGAAAGGGCTACCGACCAAACTTCTCGCTTGTTGCTAACCCCGAAAAAGCAAATGAACTTTTTTGTAAGGTTTTAAGTCTTTTAGAAGAATATCCGGTAAGAGTTAAAAGGGGAGTATTTGGGGCAAAAATGAGAGTAGAGATTACAAATGAGGGTCCTGTAACCATCATAATAAGTTCAGATAAGGGGAAAAATATGGGGTAACAGTTGGTTTGAAAGTAGGTTCAAGTTCTGTTAAATTTGTGGAGCTTTTACACAAAAAAAATGAGTATAGATTGAGAAAGTTGGGATTTGAAAGTTTCCCTTTTTCTGAAAAAAAAGAAGGTTACCTTAACTATGTGGGTTTTGTAGCACAAAAGATAAAAGACATTATAAGGAGATACAATCTTAATTCTCAGAAAATTGTGACGGGCGTAGAGGGAGAATCAGTGGCTATTAGAGTGGTAAGGATTCCCCAGATGAAAGAAAGCGAGTTAAGCGAGGCTATAAAGTGGCAAGCCCAGGAGCATCTCCCCTATCCTCTTGAAGATATCACCGTGGACTATCATGTTTTAAAGAAGGATTTGGTTGGCGCAGGTGGGAAGGAAATGTCTGTCTTGCTTGTTGGAGTAAAAAAAAGCACAATAGATGAGTATCTTAGGATTTTTCAGGAGGTTGGAATTTGTCCTGCCATAGTGGATGTTAACTCCCTTGCTCTTTACAATGTTTTTGAAAGAATAGAAAATAAAAAAAAGGAAGGAACTGCTCTTATTAACATAGGTCACCGCATAACTAATCTTCTAATTTTAGCAGAGGATTATCCCTTTCTTGTGAGAGATATAAAATTTGGAGGAGATAACATAACCCGTGCTCTTATAGAATCCTTTGGTGTTAATTATCAAGAGGCAGAAAAGATAAAAAAAGCAGAGGATCTGTCTTATATAGGTCATAAGATAGGAAGAGAATTGGAGCCCGAGCAGGTGGAAGAAGTTATAAGAGGTGCTCTGAGTGAGCTTATAAATGAGATAGTTCGGTCCTTTGAGTATTATACCTCCAACAGAGAAGGTGCTCCTGTGCAAAAGATTATTCTCTCAGGTGGGGTATCTCTTATAAAGGGAATAGATGTTTTTCTATCCCAGGAACTTGAAGTTCCTGTGGAAAAATTTAACCCTTTTGTTAAGATAAGTTATGCAAAGGGAAAATTCGGGGAGTTTTTACCTTACTTTTCCCCTGTTTTTTCTGTTCCGGTAGGGCTTGCTTTAAGGGAGGTACGTCACATATGATTGAAGTTAACCTTTTACCACAAAGGATAATACAGAGAAGGAGAAGAATAGACTTTATTATTTTTGTAGGCATATGTGCTGTTGTTGCTTTTTGCATATGTTACTTTTTTTATCTTTCCCTGGCTCAGACCATCCATCCCTTGGAGAAGAAGTTGTCCGAGGTAAGAGGTAAAATTAAGGAGTACCAGCCTCTTCTTAAAGAGATAGAAAAGGTAAAAAAAGAAAATGCTGAGATTCAGGCAAGATTTGATTCCTTTAAGCAAATTGTAGAAAGACAATCCTTCTTTCCTCGACTTTTATACTTTGTATACAAGTGTTTACCTGATAACATCTGGCTTGAGGAGATAAAAAGTGATAGAAAGGAAAATTTTATAGAGATAACAGGCAAAAGTCTTAATAAGACCATAGGTGTTGCTGAATTCATAAAAAACATGGAAAAATCTGGATTATTTTCCGAAATAAGATTTGTCAGATTTTCCCTGGGCAAGGTTGCAAACAGAGAAGTTATGTCTTTTAAAATAAGGTGTTTTTTGCCTTCGGGGAGTAAGTAATGGTATTGACAACGCAAAGAAGAATTATTGCGGGAGTCGGGGTTTTTCTTGGCTTAATTTGTATTTTCTATTTTTTAGTTTATATACCTCAGATTGAGCATAGAGAAGATCTTATGAATAAGATATCACAGGAGAATTTGAGACTTTTAAAATTGGAAGGGAAAATTCGTGAACTTGAAGAATTAAAAAAGGAAAGGGAGAGGCTTTCGCAGGAACTTGCACTTCTTGAGAAGAAGATAAAAGAGACACAGGCCTCTTTTCTCTATGAGCTTGGCATGAGAGGGAAAGTATACGGAATTGAGTATACCAGTATTGTCCCTTTAAAGACAGAAGAAAAGAATTATTATTTTGTAACACCTGTAAATGTTCATCTTTATGGAAGATATCATAATTTAGGGATGTTGATTTCTGACATGGCGAGAAGAGGAGGGCTTGGTTCTTTTACAGTGGATAATTTCTTAATCAAGGCTTCCTCTATGGAAGGGTACACAATAGAGGCGAATTTATCTATTTCTCTTTATAAGTACAGAGGGAGCCTCCTTTCCGGTAAAAAGGAAGAAGTTTCCCTTTCTTCTAAGAGTAATTTAACCAGTGCAGATAGGCGGAGAAGAAGATGATGTTTTCCAGAATATTTTTATCTCTGGTTTTGATTTTTGCTCTTTTTTGTCTTTATCCCTTAAAAGGAGGGGTTTGCCAGGAAGAGAAAATTTTGTCCCAGATTTTTGAGTATCCACCGACTAAAGAAAGAGATCCTTTCTCTCCCCTAATTAAAAAAGAGGAGAAAGAAAAAGAGGAGAAAGTGGTAAAAAAAGAGGAAAAACTGCTGCAAGTTACAACTTCTTCTGAATATGAGCTTGTGGGAATTGTCTGGTGTGGGGGAGAAGCTATTGCTCTCATTAAAAAGAGGGATAAAAGCTGGGTGGTTAGCGAAGGAATGATTTTGGATAGTTTGAAGGTAGCTCGAATAGAGGGCAATAAGGGAGAGGTTATACTTATAGGGGAAAATAAAATAATCAAGCTTAAAATGGTAGAGGTGTAGGAGAGTTTTAAATGAAAAGATGGGTATTGTTTTTTTTAATCGGCATTTTGGTAACAGGTCTTATAGGGTTTTACTTCTCTGCATTTGTTTATGCT
>DRTT01000034.1 GCA_011372105.1 Candidatus Aerophobota bacterium | reverse complement strand
TCTTTCAAGGCGGATAAAACTCTCCATCGATTCATTTTACCCTCTTTTTAAATAACTTTTATTAAATAACTTTAAAAAGTAACCAAAATATAATTAACCTGACTACCTTACCTTTCATCCTACATTTTTAAAACAGCTAATATAAGTCTGTTTTTATTAATACAACTTTCTGATTATTTGTCAAATAATTTAGAGATTGCGCACCACTGGTCTCAAGCTAACCTCTTATAACAATAGTTAAAGCAAAAAGAACCCATCCCAGCAAAAGAAGAACGCCTATAATTTTTTTAGCAGATGCTACAAGCAAAAGAAGAAGATAAACTGCGGTAAGACTTGCCAGAAAACTTGCGGCATCTCCATAAAAATCGGCAAGTCCAGGATTATCTTTAAATATTGTCTTTTCAAGTGAAAATATTATTGCCTTTCTTACATAGTCATAAAGGGTGTACAAAAAATTTGCCGCCTTTTCAAGAAGACCGGGACCTGGAAGAATCTCTTGAAAGGAATTATTTCCCTCATTAAAGGCAGGATTGTTTTCTGAATTTGAGAAAGAAGTTTGGCAAAAAAATACACTGTTTCCTGCAAACAAAAAAAGCATCAGAAAGATTAAAAAAAAGCAAAAACTTTTTTTAACTTCTCCCCTCATCTTCCCTCCTTTTCTGAAATAATTAACAGCACTACCTCTTTTATCACAATATCAACAATTTGTCAAACAGGATTTAAAAATTGACAAATAAAGGTTATTTTTTAAAATGGGAACTGCTAAAAAAAATATAAACAAGAGGTGAAAATATTTTTCCTTTCAAAATGCAACTTTCTGTTAATTTCCTTGCTGGGATAATACTGGGAGTGATAGTAGGTTTTGCAGCAGGTTTTTTAACTGGCACGTTTTCCAGGACCGAAGAAAGAAGAGAAGCTGGAAAAAAAGATAAAGCAGAAGAACTTTTTCATCGGGCAATACAACAGGAGGATGAGAGGAAAAAAGCAAAATTACTGGCAAAAATACTGGATAAATACCCTGATACTGAATGGGCAGACAAAGCTCTCGAAGAAGTAATGAAAACAAAAGAAAAAACAACGAAAGATAAAGAATAATTTTTTCCTGCCGATAAAAAATTAAAAAAACCTTAAGTTGTAATTTTTTGTACACTTTATCTCTTCTATTGACAATCTCACAATAATGGTTAAAATCTGGGGAAAATTCTTTAAAAAAAGTAAAGAGGGGTTAATATGAAGCTTCAAAGCGCTCTCCACGAGGAAGCAAGAGAAAAACTGGAACAGATAGGAAGGGCTGACATTCTTGTTGGAATTCCGAGTTACAACAACGAAAAGACCATAGGACAGGTGGTAAGAGCTGTTCAATGCGGACTTGCCAAATACTTTCCTGCATATAAGGCTGTAATCATGAACTCAGATGGAGGCTCAACTGATAGAACAAGAGATGTTGTTAAAGCAACAAGTGTATATTCGGATCTTGATACAATTCTTGTTGAACACCCAGTTCAACCCGCAAGAAATATAGCTGCACCCTACCACGGACTTCCCGGAAAAGGCAGTGCTTTTAAAGCTATCTTTGAAATGGCTTATGAGTTAAACGTCGCTGCCTGTGTAGTGGTGGATTCAGATCTTAGAAGTATAACTCCCGAATGGATACAGCTTCTTGCAGGTCCTGTGCTTATAAAAGGATACGATTATGTTACACCTTACTACTCCCGTCACAAATATGATGGAACAATTACAAATTCCATAGTTTATCCACTTACAAGAGCTTTATACGGCAAAAGAATACGACAGCCTATAGGAGGAGATTTTGGCTTTTCGGGAAGAATGTTAGAGAATTTTCTAAATAAAGATGTATGGGGAACAGATGTTGCCCGCTATGGAATAGACATATGGATGACCACCATTGCTATTAACGAAGGATTTAAAATATGCCAGTCTTTCCTTGGAGCTAAAATTCATGATGCAAAAGACCCCTCTTTTTCCCTTGGTCCAATGTTCAAGCAGGTTGTAGGAACGCTTTTTTATCTTATGACCCAATATGATAATAACTGGAAGAACATAAAAGGCTCAAAACCTGTTCCCTTATACGGATTTTGCTGTGAAGTCTTTCCTGAACCTATCAATGTTAGGGTAGATTGTATGATTGAAAAATTCAAAATGGGAGTAAAGCAAAACAAAGATTACTGGTATTCTATTCTTCCCAGAGAAAATGTAGAAAAAATTGAAGAAGTTGCTTCTTTATCTCCTGAAGAATTTGACTTTCCCGCACAACTCTGGGTGAAAACCGTTTATGACTTTGCCGTAGCTTACAAAAAAAACACAAAACTCGGAGGCACTCTCTCAGAAAAACAAAATGAGAAACTTCTTAACTCTTTTGTCTCTCTCTATTTTGGTCGCACTGCATCCTTTGTGAAGCAAACACAAACAATGTCCACAAATCAAGCTGAAAGAATAATAGAAAACTTATGTGAGGAATTTGAAAAAGCAAAACCCTATCTTATAGAAAGATGGCTTAAGGAATAAAAAGAACTTTACATCCTTCACCTGAGAGGGCTACCTGAAAAGCTTTTTTGTAATCATCAAGAGAAAATTTATGAGTAATAACAGGCTCAGGGTTTATTTTCTTTGAAAGTAAAATCCTCTCTGTTTTATCCCAGGTATCCCATATTCTTCTTCCGAAAAGACCGATTATTTCTGCCTCCTTAAATACAACATCACGGGAGGGATTAATGGGTAAAGGCCCATCTGTCTGTCCCAAAATAACAAATCTCCCCCCTACTCTAAGATAAGTAAAAGCCTCTTTCATAGCCTCTGCATTACCTGAGGCATCAATTACTACTCCAACCCCCCTGCCATAATTTTCTGTAACCTCTTTTATCCTCTCGACCAAAGCTTCTCTTTGGGGATTGATAACATAAGTTGCACCCATTTTTTTAGCAATATCAAGTCTTTTCTCGTTAACATCTATGCCTATAACAATATCTGCTCCCAGAATCTTAGAAAAAGAAATAGCAAACTGACCAATAGGACCACACCCTATAACTGCCACTGCGTCACCTTCAACTCCCCCTTTCTCCACAGCTCTGTAGGGAATACCCATTGGCTCAAGTAAACATCCATACTCATAAGGTATTTCCTGAGGAATTTTTCTTGCGGCTCTATCTGGTATAAGTGCGTACTCAGCAAAACCACCGTTTATAGCATGTCCGAAAAGTTCCATTTTCTCACAGGTGTGAGGCCTTCCATGCCGACATTGCCAGCAAACCCCACAAGGAATGTGTGTTTCTGCAGCAACTTTATC
>DRTT01000075.1 GCA_011372105.1 Candidatus Aerophobota bacterium | reverse complement strand
TTAGCGTTGTTTGTGGTCCTCCCATTATGATGAAGTTTACTACCTTAAAATTACTTGATGTGGGATATAAACCGGAAAATATTTACCTTTCTATGGAGAAAAATATGTCCTGTGGTATAGGTAAATGTGGACACTGCCAGCTTGGAAAATATCTTGTTTGCAGGGATGGACCGGTTTTCACCTACTCTCAATTAAAAGATATACCTGCAATCTGGGATTAGGAGGTAAAGGTGGAGAAGACTCTTTTTATAGACCTTGACAAAGTCATGAAGGATTGGAAAACTCTGGATATTCAGTGCAGTTATCCCTATCATTTTAAAAATAACGGTATTGTAAGTTTGCGTGAATGGCTTACTTTTCAGATAATCTGCAGGAAATGTGAGGATTATCCTTGTGTTCATGCTTGCAGATATGATGCATTGGAGAGAGAAGAGGAATCAGGTGTTATTGTGAGAAATGATTGTTTGTGTGTCTCCTGTAAATCCTGTGCAGTTGCCTGCCCTTTTGGAACAATTCATATGGAGATTTTACCTTTTCTGGGTTTTCACTGTGATTTGTGTAAAGGAAGACTGAAAGAAGGGGAGGAACCTCTTTGTGTTAAGACAGGAAAAGGTGCTATAAAGTATGGTGAATTTAAAGAAAATCCAGAAGAAAATATTTTCAAGATAGGAGAGGTTTTTGTAAAGTCTACACCCTGGAAAAAAGAACTTGCCAAAAAAGGTGAAAAATAATGAGTGATGTTCTTTGGGCTCTTGTTTCTTTTATCGTCTTTCCGGGTTTTCTTTTTACAGCAGTAGTTGGACTTTTTGCTGGGTGGATAGACAGAAAAATAACCGCTCGTCTTCAATGGAGAGTAGGTCCTCCCTGGTATCAAAATTTTATTGATTTCTTTAAGCTGATGGGTAAGGAAACCATAATTCCCGCAGGAGCTCGTAAAATGACTTTTCTTTCAGCTCCTTTAATTGGTCTTATAGGAGTTACTCTTGTTTCTCTCATACTCTGGGAAATGAATCTTTACCCCGCAAGCTCCTTTTTAGGAGATATAATTGTAGTTCTTTATCTTTCTATTCTTCCCTCCCTTGCAATTATCCTGGGAGGCTCTGCATCAAGAAATCCTCTTGCCTCACTTGGGGCGAGCAGGGAAATGAAACTTATACTTGCCTATGAACTTCCCTTTATTGTGGCTGTTTTTACCCCTGTAGCAATAATAAAAGATATAAAAATCGGTTCCATTGTGTCTTACCAAATAAAAAATGGCATGATGTTTACTCATCATCTTTCTTCTATTATTGCCTTGGTGGTTGCATTTTTCTGTATACAGGCAAAGCTTGGTTTTGTTCCTTTTGATATACCTGAGGCAGAACAGGAGAT
This sequence comes from Candidatus Aerophobota bacterium, assembly GCA_011372105.1. The sequence goes on along the minus strand of DRTT01000075.1, from coordinate 2,009 downwards.
AATGGCAGGTCCTCTAATTGAGTACTCAGGTCCGCCCCTTGCTATATTTAAACTCACGAAAGCTATGATGCTTTTTACCTTACCTGTGTTTTTAATTACTGTTTTTGCAGGTGGAATGAGGTTTGATAGTGGAATTCAAGCTCTTTTCTCAATTATAAAATACCTTGTTATTTTACTTCTTATAATAATTGTCAAAAACACCAATGCCCGTTTAAGGATAGATCAGGCTTTGAGATTTTTCTGGCTTAGAATGTTTCCTCTTGCAGTGGTGGGTTTTATTCTTGCTCTTTTTGGAATTTAATTTTACCAAGGAGAAGTAGATGAGTTTGACGACTTTTTCTCTTAAAAGATCTATTTGGGTATATCATCTATCGGCAGGTTCCTGCAATAACTGTGATATTGAAATCTTGGACTGTCTTACCCCAAGGTTTGACCTGGAAAGATTTGGAATCTGTCTTGTGGGAAGTGTTCGTCATGCAGATGTAATTCTGGCAACTGGAATAGTTACAAAGAAATGCTTGCCGAGAGTGAAGAGAGTATATGAACAAATGCCTGAGCCAAAACTTGTAGTAGCAGTGGGAGGTTGTGCTTGCAGTGGCGGAATATTTCGCACAGGCTATAACATGGCAGGTCCCTTTGATAAGATTATACCTGTTAATGCTTACGTTCCAGGATGCCCCCCCAAACCTGAGGCTATAATTGATGGAGTGGTAAAGCTTATTCAAAGTCTTGATGGGAAATTGCCAAAGAAGAAGGTAAGAGGCTAAAATGGTTCAAAAAGATGTTATAACGAAGATAAAAGAAGCTCTCAAGGGCAAGATACTTTTCTGGGAAGAAAAATCCCCCAGAAGACATTATTTTGGTGTTAAGAAAACCGATATTGTTCCTGTGGCAAAGTATATTTTTGAAAAAGCAAAGGCAAGATTTATAATTGCCTCAGGAATTGATACTCCTAAGGGGATTGAAATACTTTATCACTTTTCTTTTGATAGGCAGGGAGGAAAGATTATTACAGCAAAAGTTCTTGTGTCAAAGGAAAAGTGTGAAATAGAGTCAATTGCTCCTGTGATACCCGGAGCAGCCTGGATAGAAAGAGAGATTCAAGATCTTCTGGGAGTGAAATTCTTAAATCATCCTGACCCAAGACCGCTTTTAGCTGCTGAAAATTGGCCAGAGGGTTTTTATCCTTTAAGGTCAGAGTACAGAGACGAGGAATTTTATAAAGATTCTGATAAGGAGAACAAATAGATGGCGGAAAAAAGGACAATCATTCCTATAGGTCCTTATCATCCTCTGCAAGAGGAACCTGAATATTTTGAACTTTTTGTGGAAGGTGAAAAAGTAGTTGATATAGATGTACACATAGGTTATAACCACAGAGCTATTGAACAGATAGCTCAAAGAATGAGCTGGGATCAGGTTATTTTTCTTGTAGAAAGAATTTGTGGTATATGTTCTACCTCTCACCCCATTGCAAATTGTAATGCCCAGGAGGACCTTGCAGGAGTGGAGATACCTGAGAGGGCAAAGTACATAAGAAGTATAGTGGGAGAACTTGAGAGAATTCACTCTCATCTTCTCTGGTTGGGACTTGCGGGGCACTTTATAGGTTACAATACTTTATGGATGTGGGTTTGGAAATATAGAGAGCCTGTTCTTGAAATTTTTGAGCACATTACCGGAAACAGAAATCATTATGCAATGATGAGACCAGGAGGGGTGAGAAGAGATATAAAGGAGGAGGATATACCCTACCTTATGAAGGTTCTGGATGAGTTAGAGAGGAAGCTTGAAATGCTTACAAAGGCTGCTCTTGATGATCCTGTTTTAGCTGCACGTCTTAAAGGAGTAGGAGTGCTCACCAAGGAAGATGCAATTAAATACTGTGCCGTTGGTCCTACAGCAAGAGCTTCAGGTGTTCCCATTGATGTAAGAAAAGATGATCCTTATGCTGCCTACGACCTTGTTGAGTGGAATATTATAACTCGAGAAGAGGGGGATGTTTTTGC
>DRTT01000035.1 GCA_011372105.1 Candidatus Aerophobota bacterium | reverse complement strand
CCCTGGCACCAAGCTTTTCAAAAATCTTCCTTGCTTTTATAAAATTCTTACTGGCATTAGTCTTATCACCCAATTCCTTAAACATTAGACCTTGATAATAGTAGACCCTGGCAAGTTCAAATTCATTTTTTATGTCCTTAAAGATTAATATTGATTTTTTAAAAGAAGACTTTGCCTTTTCCCACTTTTTCTCTTTTGTGTAAAGTAAACCAGAAAGACGGAGCAAATCTGCCTTATATTCACTTGAATCAAGTTTATCAGTAAGAGATGAAACTTCTTTTAATCTCTTTTTAGCCTCATTCAGATCACCTTTCACTAAATTATATGCAATAATTCTCAGAAGAACATAGACAATAAGGGGTTTGGAATTAATTTCTTGGGCTAAAGAAAATGCCTTACTCACGTACGTTTCAGCTAAAGAATAATTATTCTTCTCGCTATGTATATTTCCGATGCTTGCGAGACATGCCACCTCCATTTGTCTATCCCCTATCTCCTCTACTATTTTTAAGGAACGCTGGTAAAGATCCAGAGCCTCATCGAAATTGCAAAGATTTTCATAGATAGAACCAGTATTGAATAGGTTCGTTGCTTCAGCCTGAATATCCCCAACCTCTTCCATTATTTTTAGCCCATTCTTATAAAACTCCAATGCCTTCTCATATTCTCCAAGACTATGATGGATATTTCCAATATTACTGAGACTTTTTGCCACAGCGTTACGATACCCTACCTCTTCAAATATTTTTAATGAATTTTCATAATACCTCAGTGCATCAGTATATTCACCGAGGTTGTAATGAACAATACCGATATTATTCAGGCTTTTTGCCTCAATCTCACGATCAGCTATCGCCTTGGATATTTTTAATGATTGCTGAAAAAACTCAAGAGCCTGATTAAATTTGCCAAGGGTTTGATAGACGACACCGACATTGTTTAGATTCTCTGCTTGTCCCAGTAGGTCTTCTATTGCTTCCTCTATTTTCAATGAACGCTGGTAAAACTCCAATGCTTTTTGATATTCACCAAGGTAGAAGTGGATGTTAGCAATACGTTTAAAGATTTCCGCCTTACCCCTTTTATCTCCCAATTTTTTGTATATCTCGAGTGATTTTTTGCTTATTTTGGAAGCTTTATCATACTGTCCTGTATCTTGATAAACCTTAGAAAGGACGATAAGGCAATCTGCTTCTTCTTTTTTATCACCCATTAGTTTTGACTTTTTAATAGCATCCTTTAAGTCTAAAATTGCCTTTTTATTTTCTCCTATCAGATTTAATACCTCTGCTCTCTTTTTCAGGCATTCTATTTCCTTTACTGCTCTATTTTTTATTGTCTTATCCAGGCTTTCAATTGCCCGGGTGTAAAACCTTATTGCATCCTTATTTGCATAGGCATCTCTTGCCCTGTCACCAGCAATAATACTATACTTCACTGCCTTTTTCCTGTCCCCGCTCAAGTAAAAGTGGTTGGCTAATTCCTCAACAACCTCATTAGTATGTCTTTTATACAAGCTCAACAACTTCTCTCCCACAATTTGATGGTAACGTTTTAATTTACCCCTGCTTATCTTTTGATAGACTATCTCCCTGATTAAATCCTCAGAAAAACAATATTGCTCACTACCACTCTCTTTCAACAACCTCATCCCCAATATCTCATCCATTAAATCAAAAAGTTGTCCCTCATTTATCCCTGTTATCTCCCGAAGAAGGGAAAAATTAAACTCTCTACCAATCACCGATGCATACTCTATTAGTCTATGTGCATCACTATCAATCATACTCAACTTTCTCTCAACTACTCCCTCAAGAGAATAGGGGATAACAACCTTCCTGTTTTCATCAAATACCCATTCCTCTTTGTTCCAGACAAGTGCATTATTCTCTTCTAAGGATTTGACTAACTCCTCGATGAAAAAGGGGTTACCACCAGTCTCATTGAATATATAATCGATAAGTCTGGTGGATGGTTTTGCATCAAGAATCAATGAAAGCATAAGTGCAACATCCGCAATTCTAAGGGGGGCAAGTTTTATTTCTTTATATAAACCTTCCCTGCTCATCAATTGAAGTATATTTTGGAAATTACCTTCCTTTGACTCTTCTATGCGGAATATCAAAAAGAAAAATACAGGGCTTTCCCTTAAAGACCTGATGAGATAGTAAAGAAGCTCAAGTGATCCATCGTCTGCCCAGTGTATATTATCCAGAAGTATAAAGAGAGGCCTCTTTGAGGATTCAATGGATAAAAACCTCCTTATGCCTTCAAAAAGCCTGTACTTATCAACCATAAAGATACCTTTCTCCATCTTTTTTGCTCTATTAGAGAGTTCAGGAACTATTTTCGTTATCTCCATTTGATAAACCTCGGGTATCTGCTTGATACACTCCTTGCACTCTTTATAAGCCAATGCCCGTATAATTTCCCTGAAAGGAAAGTATGGAATTGATTTTGTGGTTGCAGAAAGGTTACTACTCAACAATAGAGTATCTTGAAAATAAGCATCTTTTGCTACCTCCTGTATTAATCTTGTCTTGCCTACACCAATCTCACCACTGATGCATACTACACCACCCTTCCCATTAAATATTGATTTACTAATCTCTCTTATTTTTTCTAACTCGATGCCCCTTCCAACCATTTCTTTGGTGGGTATGATTAATTCCCTCCTCTCCTTCTCGAAAAAACCTATTCTGTCTCTGCCCTGCCTCTTTGCACTGTATAGATTTCTATCAGCAATCTCAACCAGTGCTTTCCAATCTGTTGCATCCTTCGGGAATGAGGCTATGCCTATGCTCATAGTTAATCTTATCTGTGAAAACTCCTTCTGTCTGCATCGCTCTATGATACGTTGGGAAATCCCCATTGCCTGTTGATAATTGGTGTTTGGTAATACACAGATAAATTCATCACCACCATATCGAAATACCGTATCATCTTGCCTTAGCTGGGTCTTGAGAAAAAGAGCAAACTTCTTTAATACAACATCCCCACGAGTATGACCGTATGTGTCATTCACATTCTTGAAATGGTCTAAGTCAATAAAAGCTATCGACAAAGGTATCTTTCTCTTCTCTGAATCCTTGAGATTTTCCTGGATTTGTTGGTGAAAATAACGCCTGTTATAAAGAGTTGTTAAATCGTCTAAAAACTCTTTACCAACCCTTCTCTTATTCATTTTAAATATCTTACACCTGTTTTCCTATTTGTCAATAAAAAACATATGACATCTTGCATCGGGATGGGGGATACAACCGTGAAATCGTGAAGCGTGATTCGTGAAGCGTGAAGCGTGATAAAGACTTCTTGAAATGCATAAAAAAAATTAGTAAACTACTAAAAATCTATAAAGGAGGAGAAATGTATAAAAGGATAATATTAACAGGGTTGGTTTTAGGTTTTTCAGT
>DRTT01000128.1 GCA_011372105.1 Candidatus Aerophobota bacterium | reverse complement strand
GCCTGAGTCAAACTCAGCTGTTGAGGTTTCCCGTCTACAAGAGCAAGAAGTATTATTCCAAAGGTTACCTGCAGGGGGGTGTGTTTGTAAAGCTGATTGAGAATTATCTCTGAAGTGAAGGCACGGGAGACTTCTATAACTACTCTTATTCCTCTTTTATCTGACTCATCTCTTATACTCTTTATTCCTTTTATCTTTTCACTTTGTGCAAGTTCGGCTATCTTTTCAATTAAGTTGGTTTTTATAATCTGATAGGGTATCTCCTCTATAATTATTCTTTCCCTTCCTCCTTCTCTTTCTATATGGGCTTTTCCTCTGATGATTATTTTACCTTTTCCTTCCTCATAGGCTTTTTTTATACCCTCGCTTTGAAGTATAATCCCTCCTGTGGGAAAATCTGGTCCTTTGACAAAATTGAGGAGTTCCTCCAGGGTTATTTGAGGATTTTCTATCATAGCTATGCAGGCATCTATTATTTCCCCTAAGTTGTGGGGAGGGATATTTGTTGCCATTCCCACTGCTATTCCTGATGCCCCATTTACAAGGAGATTGGGAAAGGCAGCGGGTAAAACCACAGGTTCCTTTAAAGAGTTATCAAAATTAGGTGTAAAGTCCACTGTATCTTTGTCCAGGTCATTTAGAAGCTCCTCACTTATGGGGGCAAGTCTTACCTCTGTGTATCTCATGGCTGCAGGAGGATCGCCATCTATTGAACCAAAATTTCCCTGTCCATCTACCAGAGGGTGTCTTAAAGAAAAGTCCTGCGCCATTCTAACAAGTGCATCATAAACAGCCATATCTCCGTGAGGATGGTACTTTCCCAGCACCTCTCCCACAAGACGGGCAGATTTACGGTAAGGTCGGTTGGGAAGAAGTCCAAGTTCCCGCATGGCATAAAGTATTCTCCTCTGGACAGGTTTTAACCCATCTCTTGCATCAGGAAGAGCCCTACCCACAATTACGCTCATGGCGTAACTCAGGTAGGATTTTTTCATTTCTTCTTCTAAAAAAACAAGCTCATTTCTTTCCTCTACAGCCATTTTCCCCCCTTGTTGGAATTTATAATTTTTTATACATCAAGCTCGCTAACTTCGGCGGCATGCTCCTCAATGAATTTTCTACGGGGCTCTACTTCTTCTCCCATAAGCATGGAGAAAAGCTCATCTGCCTCCACGGCATCTTCAATTGAAACTTTATATAATGTTCTTGTTTCAGGGTTCATGGTTGCTTGCCAGAGCTGGTCCGGGTTCATTTCTCCAAGCCCCTTATATCTTTGAACCTCTATTTTCTCTCCCTTTAGCTCCTCTCTTAATTTATTGAACTCTTCGTCACTGTAAAGGAAGTATTCTTTGTTTTTATTTGTCACTTTATAAAGGGGTGGTTGAGCAATGTAGATGTGTCCTCTTCTGATAAGTTCCTGCATATACCTGTAAAAGAAAGTGAGAAGCAGGGTCCTTATGTGAGCCCCATCAACATCTGCATCACTCATTAAAATAATTTTGTTGTATCTTAATTTTGATATATCAAATTCCTCCTTTATACCTGTTCCAATTGCTGCAATAATAGATTTTACCTCTTCGTTGTTTAACACCTTTACAGGGTGTGATTTTTCAACATTAATTATCTTACCTTTTATTGGCAGGATAGCCTGGAATCTTCTGTCTCTGCCTTGTTTTGCTGAACCACCTGCTGACTCTCCCTCTACTATGTAAAGCTCGTTTTTCTCAGGGTTATTTTCAGAGCAGGCTGCAAGTTTTCCCGGCAGGGCTCCACCACCTAAACTTTCTCTTTTACGGGTAAGTTCTCTTGCCCTTTGTGCAGCAATACGAGCCCTTGAAGCTGAAATACACTTTTGGAGGATCAGCTTTGCTATGGAGGGGTTTTCTTCAAAGTGCTGGGACAGCCCCTCATAAACAATAGAATCAACAATTCCCCTTACCTCACTGTTGCCAAGTCTTGTTTTGGTTTGCCCTTCAAATTGAGGATTGGGCATTTTTATGTTGATTATCGCGGTAAGTCCCTCCCTTGTATCCTCACCTGAAATGTTTAATTCCTTGTTTTCTATTTTTCTTGCATAGTCGTTTATTGCTCTTGTAAGGGCGGCTTTGAACCCAGAGAGATGTGTTCCTCCCTCCTCTGTATTGATATCGTTGACAAAGGCAAATATATCCTGGATAAAACTCTGATTGTATTGAATTGCCACCTCCACATAGATTCTATCTTTTTCCCCTTCTATGTAAATTGGCTCCGGGAAAAAGACCTCCCTTGTTTGATTGAGATATTTAACAAATTCTATTATACCTCCTTCGTATTTGAACCTGTCTTTTTTGCCTGTTCTCTTATCTTCAATTTCTATACTTACTCCCTTGTTAAGGAAGGCAAGTTCTCTCAGTCTTCGGCAAATTCTTTCATAATCAAATTCTGTTGACTCAAAAATCTCAGGGTCAGGTGCAAAGGTGATTTCAGTTCCTGTTTTTTCTTTCTCCACTTCTCCCACAACTTCCACAGGGGATGTGGGTTTACCTCTTGAATAAGTTTGTCTCCATATTTTTCCATTTCTGTAGACTTTTGCTTCCAGAAAAGATGATAGCGCATTTACCACGGAGACTCCTACCCCGTGCAGTCCTCCTGCGACTCTGTAGATTTTATCATCAAATTTGCCTCCTGCATGAAGTGTGGTCATTACAAGCTCAAGAGCTGATTTTTTGTATATAGGATGCTCATCAACAGGTATTCCTCTCCCGTCATCAATTACAGTTATGCGATTGCCGGGGTGAATGATTACCCTGATATTTTTACAGTAACCTGCCAGAACCTCATCAATGGAATTATCAACAACTTCATTTACAAGATGGTGAAGTCCACGGGGGCCGGTGCTACCTATATACATCCCCGGCCTTCTTCTTACGGCCTCAAGGTCTTTTAAAACTTTTATCTGCTCTGCTCTGTATTCACTTGGCATTTTCGTCACTCCTTAGTTTTCCCATCGACCTGTATTTATTTTTTCTGCGAAGAAGCAGTTCTTCAAGAGGTAGTGATTTTAAAGATTCTATTTCTCTTAAAATAGCTCTTTTTATGTTGTTTGCTGTTTCTTCCACGTTTCTGTGAGCTCCTCCTCGAGGCTCAGGAATTATACCATCTATTATTTTAAGTTTTAAAAGATCCTCGGCTGTTAATTTTAAAGCAGAGGCTGCCTCCTCCACCTTGCTCTGATCCTTCCACAAAATTGCCGCACATCCCTCTGGTGAAATTACCGAATATATGGCATTTTCAAGCATTAAGACTTTATCTCCTACACCTATTCCAAGAGCTCCTCCACTTCCTCCTTCTCCAATAATGATTACAAGGATAGGTGTTTTAAGCTGGGACATTTTCTCAAGATTTGATGCTATTGCTTCAGCCTGACCCCTCTCCTCTGCTTCTATTCCAGGG